>CASBQH010000412.1 GCA_949127695.1 Synechococcales cyanobacterium PMM_0073 | reverse complement strand
TCCAAGATCAGCCGATCTTTCTCGACGGAACCATTGACCCGCGCATCTTCAATCGTGTAGTTGACCTTGCGAACCGGCATGAAAATCGCGTCGATTTGCAAAAAGTCAATCGCGGAACCTTCATCTCGGCTGCGCTCAATTGCCCGATAGCCGACCCCTTTTTCGACACGAAACTCCATCTCTAAGGTCGAGCCTGCGGATAGAGTCGCAATGTACTGATCAGGGTCAATCACCTGCACTTCTTGCGGCAGGTCAAACATTCCGGCTGTAATGGTCACTGGCCCTTCAATTCGCAGCCTGCCAATATGAGGAGCGGAATAGCTTTTTAGCACCACTTCCTTCATGTTCAGCAGCACGTCCAGCACATCTTCGCGGACGCCTGGAACCGTCATAAACTCATGACTCACGCCAGCAATTCTGACAGCAGTCACGGCTGCGCCCTCAATGTTGGAAAGCAGCACCCGACGCAGGGCATTGCCTACTGTGATGCCCTGACCCCGATCAAGCGGTTCGAGCACGAACTTACTATAAGAGCTCCGATCGCTCCCAGTATCTGATTCTACGCATTCAACTTGAAACTGTGCCACGCTCAACCTCCCTTCTCCTTAGCCCTGGAAAGCAAATTTAAATTTTCTCAACTGGATTCCCTGCTTAAATTTTGGCTTTGTCCAGCAGCTCCAGCAGATCTCCTTAACGAACAGCACTCCCAGTTCAGTCTGATTAGGACATAGATTCTAGCCTAGAGATGCCAAACGGCGAGTCTAAATCTAAAAATTAAGGAACTGTAGCGCCTAAACGCGACGACGCTTGGGCGGACGACAGCCGTTGTGGGGAATTGGGGTGACATCTCGGATCAGCGTGATCTCTAAACCAACGGCCTGCAAGGCCCGAATCGCGGTTTCACGCCCAGAACCAGGGCCGCTCACCATCACTTCAATTTGGCGCATTCCTTGATCAGCTGCCCGTCGAGCCGCATTCTCAGCGGCAGTCTGTGCAGCGTAGGGAGTCCCTTTCTTAGCACCTTTAAATCCGCTGGCTCCGGAGGATGACCAAGAGATTGTCTCCCCGTTCACGTCGCTGATCGTCACAATCGTATTATTGAAAGTAGACTGGATATGAGCGACGCCGTTTGGTACATTGCGCTTCTGCTTCTTAGCGCCTGATTTTCTTGTAGGTTGTCTTGCCATAATTTCACTATCTCTAAGCTAGAACTCAATTAATCTAGATTTATCCCAGAGCTGCGAGCGCCAGCCCTCAGCCAACCGCTCTCAAGCAGCCAAATCGGGCATCCGACTTAGCGACTCCGCCAAGCTCCAGAAACCCGCATCAGCCCTATTTCTTACCAGGCGCTTTCTTCTTACCGGCCACAGTCCGCCGACCGCCGCGCCGCGTCCGCGCATTGGTGCGAGTTCGCTGACCGCGTACTGGCAACCCTAGTCGATGGCGTCGCCCACGATAGGTGCCAATATCCATCAATCGCTTGATGTTCATTGACTCCCAGCGTCTCAGATCGCCCTCAATCTGGTAGTCGCCTTCAACTGCCTCGCGCAGTAGCGCCAAGTCAGCATCGCTCAGATCTTTGATCCGAATGTCAGGATTGACACCCGTTTTTGCCAAGACTTGCTTCGAGCGAGTTGGCCCAATTCCGTAAATATAAGTCAGACCGATTTCAACACGCTTGTCCCGTGGAAGGTCTACGCCTGCTATCCGCGCCACTTTTTAGTTCTCTCCAATTCGTTTCTCAGCTACAGCTTCATAGTTCAACCAGCGTACTGCTAGCCTGAGGCTACAGCGGGTCGAACTCAAAATCTCAGATTAGCCTTGGCGCTGCTTATGCTTCGGGTTAGAGCAAATCACCATGACTCTGCCCTTCCGCCGAATTACGCGGCACTTTTCGCACATCTTACGAACAGACGCTCGGACTTTCATGTCCTTAATTATCCAATCACTACAAACTCAATATGATATCAAAACTGTAAAAAATCGTCAATATTAAATGCTGTGGAGCAACCTGCGAAGGCTCACAAAAGCTCAGGGTTGCTAATTTATTTTTTCCGGAGTCGGTAGGTAATTCGACCTTTGGTTAAGTCGTAAGGTGTCAACTCCACCTTGACGCGATCTCCGGGCAAAATCTTGATGTAGTTTCGACGAATTTTGCCTGAGATATGAGCCAAAACGCTAAATCCATTGTCTAGATCGACTCGAAACATTGCGTTGGGCAATGAGTCAGTCACCGTGCCTTCCATCTCAATCAAATCTTGCTTGGACAATTCAATCTCCTAGTTTTTACGAAAGCAACTGTATCCCGCTTCTAAGCTAACAAATATTAAAAACGCAAGGCTCACGCTAGATTAAGTCATTCAGCCGCTGATTAATCGACTCAATTGGCTGATCGCCATCAATTGACGCAAGCTGCTTGCGCTCCTGATAAAAGCCAATCAGCGGAGCCGTCTGCTGGTGATAGACTTCTAGCCGGTTGCGGATAACCGCTTCAGTATCATCGACCCGACCCCGCCCCAGCAGTCGTGAGACTAGCGCTTCATCGGGGACTTCAAAATTGACCACGTAGTCACAGGTTTGCTGAAGCCGAGCCAGCAGAGTCTCCAGAAAAATTGCTTGATCAACCGTGCGGGGGAACCCATCCAAGATCCAACCTGTTTTAGCATCTGCCTGATTCAGCCGCGCTTCTACTAGATCTAAAATCAGCTGGTCAGGAACTAGCTCTCCGGCTTCCATGTAGGTCTGCGCCTTCAAACCTAGCTCAGTTTTGTCGGCTACGGCGCTACGGAGAATTTCACCGGTCGAGATATGTGGGACGTGATGCATCTGAGCAATAGTCTGTGCCTGAGTCCCTTTACCTGCGCCCGGTGGCCCTAGAAAAATGAGTCGAACCACTATTGTTTCACCATTCCTTCATAGCGCTGAGAGATCACGTAGGTCTGAATCTGCTTAGCTGTGTCAATCGCCACACCCACTAGAATCAGCAGCGAAGTTGCACCCAAGCCCTGAAAGGTGCGAATTCCGGTCGCACTCTCTACCGCAGTTGGGATAATTGCGACTAGCCCCAAAAAAATAGCGCCCAAGAATGTAAGCCGATTCAAGACCCGCTCGATATATTCACTGGTTGCCTTCCCGGGCCGAATTCCTGGAATGCTAGCACCCATTTTTTTCAGATTCTGAGACATGTCAACCGGGTTGACAATCAGCGAGGCGTAGAAATAGCTGAAGAATAAAATTAAGGTCAAATAGACCAGAATATAGACCCAATGCCCAGGACTCAGGTAAGTAATAATCTGGTTTAGCAATTCATTGCCGCGAAAGAATTGAGCCAGAGAGGCTGGCAAAAACAGCACCATTGAGGCAAAGATAATCGGCATGACGCCGCCCTGATTCAGCCGCAGAGGGAGGTAGCTGCTTTTTTCTAAATAGAGCTTACGCCCGACCTGCCGACGAGCAGAGAGAATTGGGATGCGACGAGTTCCCTCTTGGACAAACACAATCCCGACAATCATGGCTAGGAATACTAGCAGCAAGATAATTACGCCACTCACCACTCCGCGATCCCCAGATTGAGCCAACTCCAGCGTCTGGCCTAGAGAGCGCGGCAGCGTGGAGACAATGCCAATGAAGATCAGCAAAGAAGCGCCATTTCCGATGCCGCGCTCGGTGATCAGCTCGCCAACCCACATTACAAACATCGAGCCTGTCGTCAGAGCCAGCACCGTTTGGGCAATAAAGGCTGGGCCGGGAGTAATGGCATAGTTATTAACGAATAGCGAAATGCCAAAGCTTTGAAAAATCGCCCAGACTAGGGCAATATAGCGAGTGATTTGAGAGATTTTACGCCGTCCTGCCTCGCCTTCATTTTTTTGCAGGTTTTCCAGACTGGGCAGCGCAGTTGTCATCAGTTGAATAATAATCGAGGCATTAATATAGGGCAAAATGCCTAGCGCAAAAATGCCCAGCGCCGAGATGCCGCCCCCGGCCAACACATCCAAAACGCCAATAATGTTGCCTAGACCGCTGCCCTGCAAGCCCGCTCGGAAGGCCGCTCGATCAATTCCTGGCACGGGAATATAGATTCCTAGCCGAATTAACAGCAGCATCCCAATCGTGACAAGCAGCCGACCCCGAAGTCCGGCTGCTTGAGCCATCTGCATGAACGTCTCCTGAGCGGTCGGAGCTTTATCGCGGTTGACTACCATAGTTAAACTTAATTCCTTTAAGCCTGGTTGAACTTAGGGACAGTTGGATCAAAATTGAGCCGACTTCTAGATCATACCTGAGTCCTTAATCTTGAGGCAGGGTTCTGGCTCAATCGCGCGCTAGCTCAGCAGTTCGTAAGTACCACCTGCCGCTTCAATTTTCTGTTTTGCGGTAGCGGTGAAGGCCGCTGCTTGAACCGTGAGCGCTACGGCGAGTTCGCCATTGCCTAGCACCTTCAGCGGACCATCGTCGGCGGTGACAATTCCTGCTTCGATTAAGGCAGCCAGATTCACGGTCATGCCCTTCGGCAGATTGACCAAATCATCGACGTTGATGATCGTATACTGTTGGCGATTTACCAGCGGAAAATGCTTCAGCTTGGGAATGCGGCGATAGAGCGGCATTTGCCCACCTTCAAATCCAGGCCGAGTCGGGCGACCGGAACGCGATTTTTGACCCCGCATCCCAAAGCCACAGCTCGCGCCTTGACCGGCGGCAATGCCGCGCCCGACTCGACGCCTGCGTTTTTGAGATCCCGGTTGGGGAACTGCGTCTTGCAATCTCATGGCTAACCTCGTAATTCTATAGAGTGAAGTGAGTGACTAAGCGTAGAGGCTCTCTAACGGGATACCGCGCTCTTCAGCCACATCAGAGAAGGTGCGGAGTGAAGAGAGGGCGTTGGTCGCAGCTCTAGCGTTGTTCAAGGGGTTCCCGGAACCCAGCTGCTTGGCCAAGATATTCTTAACGCCTGCTAGCTCCAGCACAGTCCGAACCGCGCCACCCGCAATTACTCCGGTACCGGGAGCTGCCGGACGCATCATGACCTTTGCGCCGCCGCCCGCGCCGTTCACCGGATGCGGAATTGAGTTGGCTTTGGTTAGCGGCACATCGACGAGGTGCTTCTTGCCGTCTGCTACGCCTTTGCGGACTGCACCAATCACGTCGCTGGCCTTACCGACGCCGACGCCGACCTGGCCTTTCTCATTGCCCACGACCACAATGGCGCGGAAGCTCAGCTTTTTACCGCCCTTGACCACTTTCGTGACTCGGCGAATCTGGACAACCCGCTCCTGCCAATCCGACTCCTTCTCTTTTTCTTTGTTGTTCTTGCGACGATTCGCCATGTTAGTTTCCCTTCGCTGTTTGCGTCCTGTTAAGAATTTGTGACTAGAAGCTGAGTCCGCCTTCTCTAGCAGCGTCAGCTAAGGCTTTGACTCGTCCGTGATACAGCTTACCACCTCGGTCAAATACCACCTGCTCCACGCCTTTCGCTTTCGCCCGCTCGGCAATCAGCTTGCCGACCTGAGCCGAGGCATCGCAGTTGGAGCCGCGCTCTAGCTCGGAGCGCAGATCGGTTTCGATCGTCGAGGCCGAGACGAGGGTGCAGTGCTTGCTGTCGTCGATTAGCTGCGCGTAAATATGATGATTGGAGCGAAACACGGCCAAGCGCGGGCGATCTGAGGTGCCCGTCACCGTTTGGCGAATCCGACCATGTCGGCGCTGTGTGGCCTCTTTGCGTGTCATTTTCATTGCTATTTCTTCCCTGCCTTACCGGCCTTACGTCTGACCATCTCGCCAGCGTAGCGAATCCCTTTGCCCTTATAGGGTTCTGGCGGACGCACGGCGCGAATCTGGGCGGCGATATTGCCGACTATTTCTTTGTTGATGCCGCTGACCAAGACATTGGTGTTGTTTTCGACCGCGAGCTGAATGCCGTCCGGCGGCTCAATCTGCACCGGGTGGCTGTAGCCGACGCTCAAAATCAGGTTGCGACCCTGGACTTGCGCCCGGTAGCCGACGCCCTGAATCTCTAGCTTGCGCTGAAACCCCTGCGAGACGCCTTCTACCATATTGGCTATCAGCGTGCGGCAAAGTCCATGCCGCTGGCGGGCAGGGCGAGATTCGCTGCGGCGGTTGACCAGAATCGTGCCGTCTTCTTGCAGAATTTCTACTTCACCCGGCAGCGTGCGTGCCAGTTCACCCTTTGGCCCTTTGACCGCCACATGCTGGTCAGTGATCGTCACCGTTACATTTTTCGGCACCGGAATCGGGCGTTTACCAATACGAGACATGATTTTCTCTCCTAGACAGATTCAGCGGTAGGCCGCTCTACCAGATGTAACAGAGCACCTCACCCCCCAAACCCTGCTTGCGCGCATCGCGGTCGGTCATGATGCCGCTAGAGGTGGAGATGATTGCAATGCCGATGCCGCCCAAGACGCGGGGCAGCTCTTTGCGGTTGGAATAAACCCGCAGACCGGGCTTGCTGATGCGCTTCAGGGTGTTGATAATCGGCTGGCGATTTTTGCCCTTATATTTGAGCGCAATCACCAGGTCTTTTTTGATCCCTTCTTCCTTTTCACTAAAATCGACGATGAAGCCTTCTTCTTGCAGCACTTTGGCAATGCTGCGCGTCATTTTGGTGGCCGGAACTTCGGTGGTTTGGTGCCGCGCCAGGTTCGCGTTGCGAATCCGCGTCAGCATATCTGAAATCGTGTCGTTAGCTGCCATAGTTTCCCCTTAAGTGCAACTGCCTCAATTGTCTCGGAAGGGCATACCTAGCTCCTTCAGCAGAGCGCGCCCTTCTTCGTCGGTGTTTGCAGTCGTGATGATCGAGATATCCATCCCACGAATCTGGTCAATGCTGTCGTATTGAACTTCTGGAAAAATCAGCTGTTCGCGCACGCCCAGCGTGTAGTTGCCGCGTCCGTCGAAGCTCTTGGGGCTAATGCCGCGAAAGTCGCGGATGCGGGGCAGCGACAGGTTGATGAAGCGATTCAAGAAGGCATACATCCGGTCGGAGCGCAGCGTCACCATGATGCCCACCGGCATTCCCTTCCGCAGCTTGAAGCCAGCAATGGCTTTTTTGGCGCGGGTGACGACGGGTCTTTGGCCGGTAATCAGCGCCACTTCGTTGAGCGAAGATTCGAGCGCCTTGGCGTTTTGAGCGGCTTCGCCCAGACCCCGGTTGATCGTCACCTTGACTAGCTTGGGCACCTGATGCGGGTTCTCGTACTGGAACTGCTCCATCAGCTTGGGGACAACTTTTTCGTTGTAGAGCGTTTTGAGGCTGTCTGTCATAAGAATTCTCCTGAATTTCCCTGGGCTTGGTCAGGGAGCGTTAATCGATAATTTCGCCGGTCTTTTTCAGCATTCGCACCTTGCGGCCTTCGTCATTTAAGGTGTAGCAGAGGCGGCTGGCGACCTTTTGCTTGCTGGAGTAGAGCATGACGTTGGAGCTATGGATCGGCACCTCAAAGGTAGTAATTTGACCCGATTCGCCTTCCTGCTGCGGCTTGACATGCTTGGTTTTGACATTCACGCCCTGTACCATCACCTTGCTGGTTTTGGGGAAGATCTGCATCACCTCGCCGACTTTGCCCCTGTCGCTGCCGGTAATAATTTGAACGGTGTCGCCTTTTTTGATGTGCATTTTGTATCGCACGGGCGCTTTAGGTTTCGTCATTAGAGCACCTCCGGAGCCAACGAGACGATTTTGGTAAAGTTTTTGTCGCGCAGTTCCCGCGCCACGGGGCCGAAGACGCGCGTGCCTCTGGGGTTGCCTTCGGGGTTGATGATCACAGCTGCGTTATCGTCAAACCGGATGCTCATGCCGCTGTCCCGGCGCAGCCCTTTGCGGGTGCGTACCACTACCGCTCGCACCACGTCTGATTTCTTGACGGCCATATTGGGAATCGCGTCTTTGACGACTGCGATAATTACGTCGCCCACGCCCGCATAGCGACGGTTGCCGCCCAGCACGCGGATACACATCAGCTTGCGAGCGCCGCTGTTATCCGCCACATTCAAATAGCTCTCTTGTTGAATCATAGTTCGCCTCTCTTGGCTGCCTCTCTCTGGTTAAAATCGCTGCGTTAAATCACAAACTGCAAAATCAGCTAGAGGTCTGGCTCAGAATGTCGATGACTTCCCAGCATTTGGTGCGGCTGAGCGGACGAGTTTCCTGAATGCGAACGCGATCGCCTTTCTTGCATTTGTTCTCTTCGTCATGGGCTTTGTACCGCTTGGTGCGCGCCATGATCTTCAGATATTTGGGGTGAGGGGCGCGGCTTTCGATGGCGACCACTACGGTTTTGTCCATTTTGTCGCTGACGACGACGCCGACGCGCTGCTTGACTGCCATTTGCTTATTCCTCCGAGGTGGCCGCTGACTGGGTCGCTGACTGAGCCGCTGACTGCCGCTCTTGTTCAAGCGTCATCAGCTGCGCTAACCGATGCCGCAGATGCTTGAACTGATGGGGCTTCTCTAACTGACGGGTGGCTTTCTGAAAGCGCAGCTGAAACAGCTCTTTCTTAGTGGCCACAATCCGATCACTGAGTTCTTGATCGTCGAGTTCACGAACTTCTTCAATCTTGGGCAGAGGCATAATTACGACTCCTCCGCTTGGCGCGTGATGAATTTGGTCTTGATTGGCAGCTTGTATTGAGCCAGCCGCATTGCTTCTTTGGCAATCTCTTCGGAAACTCCGGCGATTTCAAACATGATTCGACCAGGCTTGACCACAGCTACCCAAAATTCCGGGTTCCCTTTACCTGAACCCATCCGGGTTTCGGCAGGCCGCATGGTGATCGGCTTATCGGGGAAGATCCGAATCCAGATTTTGCCACCCCGACGAATGTAGCGGGTCATGGCACGACGGCTGGCTTCGATCTGACGGGCGGTGATCCAGGAGGGTTCGAGTGCCTGAAGCGCGAACTCGCCAAAGTTGATCTCGTTGCCCGCTGTCGCCATGCCGCGCATCCGGCCTCGGTGCTGCTTGCGGAACTTAGTTCTTCTAGGACTTAACATAATGACTATCCCTCGTTGGATCGATCTTCAAACTGGCGACGGCGCTGTTGCTGCCCCTGGCGACGGCGCGGCTGGGCGTTAGCAGGCTGCTGAGACAAATCTTCCTGACCTGGAATGATTTCGCCTTTAAACACCCAAACCTTGACGCCCAAAATGCCGTAGATCGTTTGTGCCGTGCGGTTGGCGTAGTCGATATCGGCGCGCAGCGTATGCAGCGGCACTTTGCCTTCGCGGGTGGATTCGGTGCGGGCAATTTCTGCGCCGTTCAGCCGTCCGCCGATTTGAATTTTGATGCCTTCAACCCCAGCTCGCTGGGCGCGTTGGATCACCTGACGCACAACGCGGCGAAAGGAAACCCGGCGTTCTAGATCACGGACGATGCTTTCGGCAATCAGGGTGGCGTCGGCATCGACTCGCGCCACTTCCACCACGTTGATCCGGATCTGACGATTGCTGTCTTTTAGAGCTTTTTGCAAGTTGACCCGCAGCTCTTCAATGCCCTGGCCACCGCGACCCACAATCACGCCGGGGCGCGAGGTGTGAATTTCTAGATCAATTTGGTCGGCTTTGCGCTCGATTCGGATCTTAGAAATCCCTGGGCTGTCCAAGCTTTTCAGCTTGAATGGATTGGTCTCCAGGAAATTGCGAATTGTGTAGTCTTCTTGTAACAGCTTTGGATAGCGGCTCGGATCGGCGAACCAGCGTGACTGGTGCTCCTGGGTAATTCCGAGTCGAAACCCAATTGGATGAATCTTCTGTCCCACGATACTTCCCTCGATAAGGCGGTAATCAACTAGCGGTCATTTACTAAGCGGCCTATTCTTCGGCTGCACCGGGTCCAACAGCAATCGTGATATGGCAAGTAGGCTTGCGAATCTGATAGGCTCGCCCTTGAGCGCGAGGCCGAAACCGCTTCAACACGGGGCCTTGATCGGCATAAGCCTGGGTGATGATCAAATCGGCTGGGGTGTATCCGACGTTATGCTCCGCGTTGGCGACGGCTGAACGCAACACCTTGAGGATGGGTTCGCAGGCTCGGTAGGGCATAAATTCCAGGATGATCAGCGCCTCTCGGTAGGAGCGCCCCCGGATTTGATCGAGTACCCGCCGCACCTTAAAGGGTGACATCCGGATGTACCGGGCAATCGCTTTTACTTCTTCACTTGCAACAGCCATAACTTTCTCCTTAAGCGATTCGCTTGCCAATCGCCAACTACTAAACTTTAGCGACGAGCCTTTTTGTCACTCTTGGCGTGACCTCTAAACGTGCGGGTGGGGGCAAACTCGCCCAGCTTATGACCCACCATCTGTTCGCTGACGTAGACGGGCACATGCTGACGACCGTTATGGACGGCAATCGTATGGCCAATCATTTGGGGCAAAATCGTCGAAGCCCGCGACCAAGTTTTGATCACCTGCTTGTCCCCTCTGACGTTAAGCGCTTCAATTTTACTGAGCAGGTGGTCGGCCACAAAAGGGCCTTTTTTGAGTGAGCGAGACATGGTTTTAATAACCTCTGTTCAACTTGCTTGCTTGATGGCTGATGGCTTGAATCCAACCCTACGACTCTCTACCGCCTCGACCGCGCTTAGAAGTCCGCCGCCGCCGCCGCACGATCAGTGCGTTGCTGGCCTTGCGCTTCTTGCGAGTCTTGGCTCCCAGAGCGGGCTTACCCCAAGGCGTGACTGGCCCAGAGCGACCAATCGGGGCGCGGCCTTCACCACCACCATGCGGGTGATCGACTGGGTTCATGACGCTGCCTCGCACTTCGGGTCGGCGACCTTTCCAGCGCTTGCGTCCGGCTTTGCCGAGGCTGGCGTTCCGCACGTCGGCGTTGCCGACCTGGCCGATGGTGGCGTAGCATTCGCGGCGCACCATTCGCACTTCTGTTG
>CASBQH010000411.1 GCA_949127695.1 Synechococcales cyanobacterium PMM_0073 | reverse complement strand
AGCCAGCCTCAGCACCCTTTAGCAACGCAAGTTTCAAACTGTTAGAATCTATGCCACGTCAAACCTCAGGTCAGAAAATTTCGCTTCGCATTCTCTCCGGGCTGGCTGCTCTAGGCAGCTTAGGCATTTTGGCAAATAGCCTGACGCTGCCAGCTTTGGCGCAGGGCTTGCCGGGACTGACAATTTTTAGCGGCGTTGATCGCGCCAATCAGCTCAGCTGGCGGATGGACTTTGATGGCGTACCGGGCAGAACCGATCGCTATCGGCTGCGGATTCCGGCCAAAAAGATGCAGTTTGCCGTCGAGCAGTTTTCGATTACTTATCCAGATACCTACACCGGTACCTTTAATACTGACGATATTGAAGTTGAGGTAAACGGCGACGCGGTGGAGCTGGGTGATGTCACCTGGGATCCCGAAAACCGGATTATCGAAATTTATCCCCAGACGCCCGTGCCCGCCGACAGTCGCGTTGAGCTGGTGCTCTCTGAGGTTCGCAATCCCAACCGGATTGGCACGCATTATTTCAACGCCCTGGTGCGCTCTCCAGGCGATTTGCCGCTGATGCGCTATGTCGGCACCTGGATTTTGACGATTAATAACAACCGCTCCTAAGGCGCTGAGCTGACTTGCACTACCAGATTACGCACCGAATCGTTTACAACTACGACCGCCCGGTGATTTTAGCGCCGCATTCTATCCAGCTGCGTCCGCGCTGCGATGTCACCCAAAAGCTGCACCAATACCAGCTGAAGCTTGATCCAGTTCCCCAACAGCTGTTTGAAACGCTAGATCTGGGTGGAAATCTGGTCAGCAGAGCCATTTTTAAGCCGGAGGGCGTGACACAGCTCGTCATCCAGGCGACTTCGCAGGTGGAAACGCTTCGCAGCAACCCCTTTGACTATCTGCTCGAACCTTGGGCGCTCTTGCTGCCGCTCAACTATCCGATCCTGCTGCATCAACAGCTTCAGCCTTATTTGAGCGGTCAGTTTGCAGGCGGCATTGGGGCAATTGATCCGGTCGCCAGTCAGCTCGCCCAAACCCTCTGGATGCAGACCGCAGGTAGCCCAATTGAGTTTCTCTCAGCGCTCAACCAAACGATCTACCAGAACTGCCAATATGGCCTGCGAGAGACGGGCCAGCCCTACCCCGCCGGCATTACCTGGAGCGAAAAATCCGGCTCCTGCCGCGACTACACGGTACTGTTTATGGAAGTCTGTCGCGCCGCAGGCTTAGCCAGTCGATTTGTCAGCGGCTACCAGGAGGGCGATCGAGACAGCAACGACCGCCATCTGCATGCCTGGGCTGAAGTTTATTTACCTGGCGCGGGCTGGCGCGGCTATGACCCCACGCATGGGCTAGCGGTCGCGGATCGCCATATTGCCCTCGTCGCCCCCGCTACGGCGGCAGATTCGGCTCCTGTCAGCGGCGCAATTAAAACCGCAGGCGCTCAGTCACAAATGCAGTATGAGCTGAAGATTCAGGCTGGGGCAGGTGATTCTTCAGAGACTCTTGGTAATTAAAGTCGCTAAAACTTATAGCAACCAGCAGATTTTCTTGTTATCCGCTAGACCCTAGGAAAAACCACGCAGCGATATACTATTCGTGGAGCGTCAGGCAAACGGCTGGATTTAAGTCAGATGCTGGCTCCTCAGGCTCTAGAAGCAAACTCTAGAACTAAGTCCTGTCACACAAGTCCTGTCATAACCAGTCGGCGAGAAACATGAGCGTAGGAATCGACTTACAGAGTAGCTTTATCGAACTGCTTCAGGGCTATGGCTTGACTCCCGGCGTCGCCAAAGTCGTCTGGATGCCGCTGCCAATGGTGCTCATTGTCGGCGCAGTCACAGTGCTGGCGCTGGTTTCCACCTGGCTAGAGCGCAAGGTTTCGGCGGCAGCCCAGCAGCGAATTGGCCCGGAATACATGGGGCCGTTTGGGCTGCTGGTGCCCGTGGCAGACGTGGTCAAGCTCTTGTTTAAAGAAGACATCATGCCTGCCAAGACTGATCCCTGGCTGTTTAGTCTGGCACCGCTGCTGGTGTTCATCCCCATCTTTTTATCGTTCCTAATTGTGCCATTTGGCCAAAATCTGCTGATCTCTGATCTGAATATCGGCATTTTTCTCTGGATTTCGCTCTCCAGCATCGCTCCGATTGGGCTATTGATGGCAGGCTATGCCTCCAACAACAAATATTCGCTGCTGGGCGGGCTGCGGGCGGCGGCACAGTCAATTAGCTATGAGCTGCCGCTGGCTTTAGCAGTGCTGGCTGTGGTGATGATGTCAAATTCACTCAGCACGATTGATATTGTCAACCAGCAGTCGGGCTACGGCATTTTGAGCTGGAATATCTGGCGGCAGCCGATTGGCTTCGTGATTTTTTGGATCGCGGCCTTGGCTGAATGCGAGCGAATGCCGTTTGACCTACCTGAAGCCGAAGAAGAGCTGGTGGCGGGCTACCAGACTGAATACAGCGCCGTCAAGTTCATGCTGTTTTATGCCGGATCTTATGCCAACTTGGTGCTCTCAGCGCTGATGGTGGCGGTGCTTTATCTGGGCGGCTGGGGCTTCCCAATCTCAGTCAGCGCCATTGCGGGCTGGATCGGCATCAGCGAAACCACGCCTTGGCTGCAAGTGATCACAGCCAGCCTGGGGATTGTGATGATGCTGTTTAAGGCATATCTGCTGCTGTTTGTGGCCATTCTGCTGCGCTGGACGGTGCCTCGCGTCCGGATCGACCAGCTGCTCGACTTGGGCTGGAAGTTTTTGCTGCCGGTATCGCTAGCCAACCTGCTGCTCACCGCTGGCCTCAAGCTGACTTTTCCGGTGGCCTTTGGTGGCTAGTTCGTCTCTAGATCAATTCTGTTCTCCCACTCTTCCCACACCATGCTGAAATTTCTGAAGCAAGTCACGGACTACACCAAAGAGGCAGTACAGTCGGCTAAGTATATTGGCCAGGGCTTGGCTGTCACCTTTGATCATATGGGTCGTCGCCCTACAACCGTGCAATATCCCTACGAAAAGCTGATTCCTTCTGAGCGGTTCCGGGGGCGGATTCACTTCGAGTTTGACAAATGCATTTCCTGCGAAGTCTGCGTGCGGGTCTGCCCAATCAACCTACCGGTGGTGGACTGGGAATTTAACAAAGCAACCAAGAAGAAAAAGCTGAACCACTACAGCATCGACTTTGGGGTTTGTATCTTCTGCGGCAACTGCGTTGAATATTGCCCGACCAACTGCCTCTCCATGACCGAAGAATATGAGCTGGCTACTTACGATCGGCATGAGCTGAACTACGACAACGTGGCGCTGGGCCGTCTGCCCGTCAGCGTCAAGAACTCTGACCCAATGGTGCAGCCGCTGCGCGAGTTTGCCTACTTGCCCAAAGGCCGATTTGATCCGCATGATCTGCCTGCCGGGTCGCGGCGAGCAGGCCAGATGCCTGAGGATTTACTCGAAGGCGAGACGAAAGCTTAGAAAACCCAGCGATAGATGCGAACCGATTCAGCAGTTTTTGGAGAGAGAGTCACGTGAATTTAGCGGAAGGCGTTCAGTTGGTTTCGTTTTTGGTGCTGTCAGCGATGATGATCGGCGCGGCACTGGGCGTGGTGCTGCTGTCCAATATTGTCTATTCAGCGTTTTTGCTGGCGCTGGTGTTTGTCAGCATGTCGGGCATGTATATTTTGCTGAATGCAGGCTTTGTGGCAGCCGCCCAGATTTTGGTCTATGTCGGCGCAGTCAACGTGCTGATCCTGTTTGGGATCATGCTGGTGAACAAGCGCCAGGATTTTCTGCCGGTTAAAAATGCTTGGCTGGGCAAAGCAGCCACCGCAGCAGTCTGTCTCGGTCTGTTTGCGCTGCTCTCAACGATGGTGCTGGCCACCCCTTGGGCAATCTCCGATCTGATGCCGATTGGCGATGGCGCAATTGTGGCGATTGGCAAGCATTTCTTCACCGACTATCTGCTGCCGTTTGAGCTAGCCTCGGTGCTGCTGCTGATGGCAATGATTGGGGCAATTGTGATCGCTCGGCGCGACTTTCTGCCAGATGAATTGCTGAGTAGCTCAGAGCTGCCGCCAGAGTCAGAGATGCTGACCTTGCCAGAGCGTCCGCGTCAAGCCATTGCCGCCAGGAAATAATATCCACCCCCAATAAGAGCCACAGTCATGCAGCTACAGTATTTTTTGCTTCTGGCCGCCGCCCTGTTTTGTATCGGCATCTATGGCCTAGTCACCAGCCGCAACGCCATTCGAGTCCTGATGTCAATTGAGCTACTGCTCAACTCGGTGAATCTCAACATGATGGCTTTCTCTAACTACCTCGACCCGCAGCAGATTCGCGGTCAGGTCTTTGCCGTCTTTGTGATCACAATTGCAGCAGCCGAGGCAGCAGTCGGGCTGGCCATTGTCCTGTCCATCTATCGCAACCGTGGCACGGTCGATATGGAGCAGTTCAACATGCTGAAATGGTAGGCTCTAGCCTAGAGTCATGCCGTTGAATTGTGAACCTAAACCAAGTCATCATCAGCTATAAGGCAAGCGACCCATTTAGCCAGCGTCGCGCCGAGCAATGTGCCAGTCAGCTTGAGCAGCGCGGCTGTCGAGTCTGGATGGGGCCGAGCGGTCCTAAAGACAATCCCTATCCGGTGTTTCTGGCTTCGGTGCAGCCACCGATTGATCTGGCGATTGTGCTAGGGGGCGACGGCACGGCGCTGGCAGCTGCGCGGCATCTTGCCCCTGACGGCATTCGGATTCTGGCCGTGAACATTGGTGGACATCTGGGCTTTTTGACTGAATCTGCCGAGCTGTTTCAAGACACGGAACAAGTTTGGGACAGGCTGCTAGAAGATCGCTACGCCGTGCAGCGACGAATCATGCTGCGCGCCATGACCTTTGAGGGCAACCGCACCAATCTAGAGCCGATGAGCGACTGCTACTTCGCGCTGAATGAGATGTGCGTCAAGCCTGCCTCCGCCGACCGGATGATCACTTCGTTTCTAGAGATCGAAATCGACGGCGAGGTGGTGGATCAATATCAGGGCGATGGGCTGCTGGTGGCGACTCCCACTGGCTCAACCTGCTATACGCTGGCAGCGGGCGGGCCAATTATTCACCCCGGCCTGGATGCGCTAGTGCTGACCCCGATTTGCCCACTCAGCCTTTCGAGCCGCCCGCTGGTGCTGCCAGCGGGTTCAGTTATCAGCATTTGGCCGCTAGCCGATCGCGAACTTAATACCAAGCTCTGGATGGACGGCGTGCTGGCCACCGCAATCTGGCCGGGGCAGCGGGTCGATATTCGTATAGCTGACCGTCCGGCAGAGTTTCTGCTGCTGCGCGAAAATCATTCCTATTACCAGACGCTGAGAGAGAAGCTGCAATGGGCGGGTGCGCTCGTCCGTCAGAGTAATCACCACCGCAATTAAGCCCAGAAGCAGGCGAGGCTGCACCTGAGCAGATGGGTATTTCAAATCAGCGGACTACCACAATCAGCAATTGTGTAATTCTGGTGAAATCACCTCAGCTTTGCTCTGCGTGATTTCTCGAACTGTATGATAAAGATGTTGTCAGATGCCGAGAATCCATGAATAGTTCTGCTGGAAAGGGCTTAAAAGCAAACCCCTTTATCACAGTACGCGATCCGCAAACCGGACAGTGGCAAGTCTGTAAACCTGATGATAGCCCTGAGAGACTCATTAAGTCTAAGCCCAGCCAGCCCCATAAGTCCGACGATGCAGGCTAACGCCCCTCCAATTCCGCCTCAGCCGACCCAACCTGCCTAGCCTAATTGCGCTGCATCCATCCCAACAGCCTTGATCCAGCTTTGCCTACGGCCTCCGCTACAGTCGTATGCTCACCTACATTCACGTATGTTTAATTAGGTTGCTCAGTCTAATGCCTCCCCTGCCTATGCCAGCATGATCGAACTGCGCCACCTGCGCTACTTTGTCGCCGTGGCTGAAGAGCTGCATTTTGGCCGAGCTGCCGAACGCCTGCATATGGCGCAGCCGCCTTTGAGTCAGCAGATTAAGCAGCTAGAGGCTGAGCTAGGCTTTATGCTTTTTCATCGCACCAAGCGATCGGTGCAGCTGAGCGAAGCGGGGCTAGTATTTTTGGTTGAAACCCGGCAGTTATTTCGTCAGCTGGATCAGGCGATTGAGGCCGGACGGCAGGCGAGCCGGGGCGAGTCAGGGCAGCTGGTGATTGGTTTTGTCAGCTCTGCGGCCTACAATGTTTTGCCCCAGCTGTTGTTAGCTTTTCGAGCCGCCGCGCCAGAAGTCCGCCTAGAGCTGCATGAGCTGCCCACCACCGAACAGCTCGACTGGCTGCGAGCAGGCAAAATTGATCTGGGCTTACTGCGTCCGCCGGTCGAAGATCGGGCGCTCTGCCTCCGCACCATCATGCGTGAACCAATGGTGACGGCGCTGCCCGAAACCCATCGGCTGGTAGATCAAGCGCAAATTTCCTGGTCTGATTTGGCCAGCGAAGCCTTTGTGCTGTTCCCGCGTCCGCTCTCGCCCCATGCCTATGATCAGATCATCAGCTTCTGTCAGCAGGCGGGCTTTAGCCCCCATATTGTTCAAGAGGCGATGCAGATGCAGACCATTGTCAGCTTGGTCGCGGGTGGAATTGGCGTTTCAATTGTGCCAGTCTCGCTCCAAAACATGCAGCGAACCGGGGTGGTTTATCGTCCGCTGGCTGAGCCTGTGCCTTATGCCGAAGTCGCGGTGGTTTGGCGGCAAACTGCTTCAGCTACCGTACAGCGGTTCTTAAAAACCCTGGACTGCGTAATCAAGTCGTGATACTGCCTGCTAACGCTAAAGGAGTTAATGCTGACAGCTGGGGCAAAAATGCGCCGAACGTCCAGCCAGCTTACTGCGCTCAATCAGGCATTCACAAACGCGGCATTTTTCGCCCTTGCGGTCATAAACCCAGGCAATGCCGCCATAGTTGCCATTAATTCCAGAGACATCTCGAAAGTCACTGAAGGTGGTGCCTCTGGAATTAATGCTGTCTTGCAAAACTTTTAAGATGGCTCCATGCAGCCGCTCAATTTGGGCGCTAGTCAGCTCTGCGCTCAGCCGCTGAGGCAAAATCCCGCTCAAAAACAGTGCCTCATCTGCGTAAATATTGCCAATGCCCGCCACCATCGCTTGATCCAGCAGCGCATTTTTGATCGGTCGCTGCCGCCCTTGCAGGGCTTGACTCAAATAGGCCACCGAAAACTCAGGCGAGAATGGCTCTGGCCCTAGTCGCGTCAGTCCAGTCATCACCAGATCTGGCGGCGTTCCGGGTGGCACCCACCAGATCTGGCCAAAGGTACGCTGATCGACAAACCGCAGCTCTTGGCCAGCCGGAAAGCTGAATCTGACGCGACAGTGCTTTTGCAGTGGCTCTGCCTCTGACATCCAGAGCAGCTGTCCTGTCATCCGCAGATGAACGCCAAGCCAGCTGACAGAAGCCTCTGAGTCATGACTCAGCTCTGCCAGCAAATATTTGCCGCGTCGGTGCCACTGCTGAATTGATAGCCCCGTCACAGCCGCTAAAAATTCGCCGGGATGCGGATGGGCAATGCTGCGCTCTAGCAAGATCTCGCCGCCAGCAATTGGCTGAGCCAGCGTAACTTGGTTTAGCCCCCGGCGCACAGTCTCAACTTCAGGGAGTTCAGGCATTGAGCATGAGTCAGTGACAAGATATTAAGTCACAAGATATTAAGTCACAAGATATCAAGTTGCAGGAACCGGGGTACCAGGCGCGGCGATAGTTCCGCCTTCTCCCACGGCTCGCACCACTTCAACTCCCAGCTGCTCTAAAATCACCACGGGTTCAGCCCGGTTAAAATCAATTCGTCTGACCAAAACCTGTCCGCCTGCTAGCCGCTGACCTTCTTGCACATAGCGGCTAGTGGGTTCGTTGGGGGCATTCACAATAGCAAACGCTTGGTTGCCAATCTGCACAACGCCTGTCACCTCAACGGCTTTGGCCAAAACGGGATCAGGCCGAGGCACCGGAATCGCAATCGGGCTACGAGGGGCAGGCTTAGGCGCTGCCTGTCTAGAGCCTGCGCCACCTGCACCGCCTCTGTTCTGAATCGTTGCAGGATTGGAGCCTGTTGGGCGATTAGCGGTTCTGCCGCCGCCGCGATTGCCGCCCCCCGCACCAGGACTCACTGCTCCTGGCACAGAACCCGGAGAAACTGCGCCGGGAGAGATCCCGCCCGCCGCTGCCGGACTGGGTGGCAGCAGCACCGCAGGAATCGTCGGCAGCAGCGCAAACGGATCATTGCGCGGCGCTTTTACCTGCTGGACGCGCTGATTGGGATCGGTCGAGCTAATCAGATCAGGCGGAAGGATGCCTTTGGGAGGTTCGGCCACAGTAGGAGTCTGGCCTCCCGGCGCAGGGCTAGCGGCAGGGCTGCCTCCGGGCACAGGAACCGGCAATGCCGTCACCGAAGGCTCGGTGGTTGGAGTCTCACCCCCACCCGTCAGTCCCGAAATAAAGTCACAGCCCGTCACCGTCAGTCCTAAAGCTGTTGCAATCAGTAAGGCTTGGCGCATACCCCCTCCCCAAAAAGTCTTCCGCATAAGATCCAGGATAGTTGAGATTTTTCTGACTTGGCATAACCCAATTCTGCCTATTTTCTCACTTGTCAAAGAAAAAAGCAGTGATCGCACCCAATATCACATCCAATATTTCTGAGATTGCCCAAATTACCCAGACTTAGGCCAATCCAGCCCGGAAATCTGACTCGAAATCTTAAAAAACTGATGAAGCAGCGCTCAGACTGGCGAAATCGGGAAATCTGATCGCGTAGTCACCTGCATCAAATCCGATTGCCAAACCGCTATGAACCTTCTGCACCGCTCGCTCGCTCGCCTGTCGTTTTCTGTGCTCTCCTTGGCTGCACTGGCAGCTCCTGCCCTGAGCCAGCCGCAGATCTCAGCTCAGTCTTCACCTCAGATCTCGGCTCAATCGATGCTGCTGGCCTATGGCGACTATGCCTATCTGGTCAGCTTAGACTCGCGCTCTCCAATTAACGTGCGGGACGATGCCAGTACGCGCGCCTATGCTCGACATATTGGCTATGCGGGCGATCGGGTTGAAGTGCTAGATCGCAGCGTGGGCGCAGATGGCTATATGTGGTTTTTCGTCCGGTTTACGGTCTCTAATGCCACAGGCTGGGTGCGAGGTGATTTTGTCTCGCTAGAAGACTATTAAACTCAAGCAGCCACAAACTCAAGCGCCAGCGCAGGTCAAAGATCAAACCTGCGCTGGCGCTCTGATTAGGACAGATTGGCTGATGGGACTCGCAGCCAGCACTCAAGACATCGATTGAATAATGTAGTCAAAATAGGGCGCAGCAGCTGTCGAATCTTCATCGCTCATCAGCGCCAAAGAGGCAGTCTTCAGCGAACGGATAGACTCAACCATACCGGGCACCGGCACACCCAGCGAGTTATACATTTCGCGGACGCCAATCAAGCCAATTTTTTCGATCGGATCTTTGTCACCCGCCAACACGCCGTAAGAAATTAGCCGCAGATACCAGCCATAGTCTCGCAGGCAGAGGGCGCGCTGCTTTTCGCCGTAGGCATTGCCGCCGGGAGCAATAAAATCAGGCCGCTTTTTCCAGAGTGTTTTGCTGGCTTCTTGGACAATTTTCT
>CASBQH010000410.1 GCA_949127695.1 Synechococcales cyanobacterium PMM_0073 | reverse complement strand
TCATAATGAGTGCGTTTGGTTTGTGAAGTATCAGATGTATTGAGTAGCTTCCTACCCATGCCCCAATATTAAGCGCTTTATTGCGCTTTGTAAAGAAATCTCAGCTCAGCTTAACTAATCAAACTCATAGGATTGACTTATATGTCAGTCAAATTGCCCGCGTTCGGGTGCAGATTCTGTCCCAGAAGATTGACAATAGAGTTTAGAGAACTCGCCGTAACCGCCATGCCTGACTTGCTTGACTCACCCAATACATTAGCCACTTTATTAAGCGCCGTAGATGCAGCTGATTCAGCGCCTCGGCTGACTGAAGCGGTGCAGCAGCTGGCCGAGGCGCGGCTCCCAGAGTCAACCCCGGCTTTAATCGCTGCCCTGAGCTACAACAATCCTGGAGCGGCGGTGGCGGCAGTTGAGGGGCTGATTGCGCTGGGCAAACCGGCTGTCTCGGGCTTGCTAAATGAATTAGATCTGCATAACTACACGGCTAGAGCCTGGGCGATTCGGGCGCTGGCTGGGATTGGCGATCCGCTTGGCCTCACGACGCTCTTGGGCGCGGCCACGGCTGATTTTGCCATGAGCGTGCGGCGGGCAGCAGCTAAAGGTTTAGGGCATTTGCGCTGGGCTGAGTTCCCAGATGATGAATTAGAAATTGCTCAGGCTGAGGCGCTGGATGCGCTGTTGTTTGTCTGTCAAGACCAAGAGTGGATTGTTCGCTATGCTGCTGTCTCTGGGCTGGAGGGGCTGGGGCTGAGCATTTGGCATTCCCATCCAGACTGGCGTCCCCCGCTGTTGGCTGAACTCCAAGCCGTCTCCTCTCAAGATCCAGTTGCTGCCGTCCGGGCTCGGGCGCTGCTGGCTTTGCAGCAAATCCAATCGGGCGCAGGTGAGGCGCAGCTGAGTCTGGCTGTGGCCGCTCCTGAGGCGGCAGAAGCCATTACCGACTGGCGCTTAACCTTAGAGCAGCTTTACAGCCGTAAATCACAGGGGCGGCCTCTGGCTGAGGGAGATCCAAGGCGGTTTCGGGCGCTCGCAGCCTCGCTGGCTCCGGCTCCGGCTCCGCAGGCTTAGCGGCAGCCTGAGAATCTGTAAAATTTACGATTGCAGCAGCGCCATCAGCGACAGAGGAAGTAGGATGAGAAGCAGCGCACCAGGGGTTGGATCTGAGCAAAAACTAGGCCAGCAGCGTTCTACCCTGCGGCGGTTTTTGCAATATCTCCAGCCTTACCGCGCTGAGCTGCCGATGGCGCTGATGCTGGTGGCGATTGGCGGCACGACTCAGGCAGTTGGGCCATTTCTAATCGGCTGGTCGATTGATCATTTGATTGTGCCGGGTAATTTGCCGGGGCTAATTTGGCTGTTGAGCGGGCTAGCGGGAGTCTATCTGCTGGGTGTCGCAGCGATTCGGGGGCAAATTTTGCGGGTCGGCTGGATTATGCAGCGGCTGTTGGCCAACCTGCGTCAGGATATTTTTGACAAAATTCAGAGCCTGCCGATTAGCTTTTTTGACCGCAGCGAGGCGGGCGATTTGATGAGTCGCCTGCTGAACGACGTGAATACGGTGAACCAAGCGTTTGGCCAGACGGTGGCGCAGATGCTGGGCAACCTGTTTAGCCTGGTGGGAATTGTGATTGCCATGCTGGCGATTGACCTGCGGCTGGGGCTGCTGAGCAATCTGGTTGTGCCGCTGATGATCTTTACGACTGGGCTGTTTGCGCGTTGGGCAAGGTCGCGGTTTCGGGTGACGCGCCAGACGATTGGCGAACTCTCTAGCCGCCTTGAAGAAGATCTGGGCAGCGTCCGAGAGGCGCAGGCGTTTAACCGCGTGCAGCTAAATATTGCTGAGTTTGATGTGCTGAATGCCGCTAATCGGGATGCCAACGTCCAGGCGGTGGCGATTACTGCCGCTTTTTTACCCTCCATCGACTTCCTCAACACGCTGGCGACGGCAGCCGTGCTAGCCTACGGCGGCTATTTGGCTGCAACCGGGCAAATTACGGTCGGCATCGTCACCTCATTTTTGCTCTATGTCCAGCTGTTCTTTCGCCCGATTCAAATCCTCAGCCAGTTTTATACCCAGGCGCAGTCGGCCTTGGCGGGCTTAGAGCGGATTTTTCTGCTGCTGGACGAACCCGTTTCATTGCAGGATGCCCCCAATGCTAGCGAGCTGCCGCCAGTACGAGGCGAGGTGGAGTTTCGGCAGGTGGAGTTTGGCTATAGTCCCGGTCAGCAGATTCTCAAAGGTGTCGATCTCATCGCTCAGCCCGGTCAGATGATTGCGCTGGTGGGGCCGACCGGAGCCGGGAAAAGCACCATTATTAATTTAATCTTGCGGTTTTATGACGTGACGGCAGGCGCGGTGCTGGTGGATGGCGTGGATATTCGCAGCGTCACGCAGGCGAGTTTGCGTCGCCAGATTGGGCTTGTGCTGCAAGATAAGCTGCTGTTTAGCGGGACGGTGGCCGAAAACATTGCCTTTGGGCGACCCAATGCAGCGCAGGCTGAGATTGAAGCTGCCGCCCAGTTGGCCAACGTGCATGAGTTTATTACCTCACTGCCGCAGGGCTACAGCACAGAACTAGGCGAACGCGGCGCGCCGTTGAGCCAAGGACAGCGGCAGCTGATCAGCATTGCGCGGGCGGTGTTGATCAATCCGCGAATTTTGATTTTAGATGAGGCCACCAGCAGCATTGATACCAGGACGGAGGGCTTGGTGCAGGCAGCCATTGCCAAGCTGTTGCAAAATCGGACGAGCTTTGTGATTGCTCATCGGCTCAGCACCGTGACGCGAGCTGATCAGGTGTTGGTGATTCAGCAAGGTCAAATTGCCGAACAGGGAACGCATCAGCAGCTAATCGCGCTGCAAGGAATCTATGCAGATTTATATGCGCTACAGCTGAGTGCGAATGCTTGAGTATAAAAGAGATTAAAATCAGGGTATTTAGCTCCGAGTCAAGATAAGATATTGTGGGATATTGCTAGCGATGCGGCGATGCCGGAGAGTGAATAAACTCGATCTAAGTTTTTTTAAGCAGATCCATGCCTAGCAGTATGCGAGCTTAAGGCCAAGCTCGCCTTGGTTAAAGCTGGGACAATCCGGCCACTGACGGCTCTCGCACCCGATAAATTTCGGGCAGTTGGCCCAACGCACAAGGCCGCTACCCCCCCATCATGAATAATTCGCAGCCTCGCCAGCGTGAGCATTCATCCACCACTGGCAACCCATTGATCACCTCAGTCGGATAAACCTCCAAAATATCTTTGAGCAGTGGATGCCGGGTTGCATCGATCTGGCTGCCGGTCGCCAGCCAGATCCGATCAATCTGCTGCGTCTGAATATCGTCATGCAGCGCTGCATGATCACAGCAGAGCTGCCAGCGATCAGAACTCCAGCTAGCGCTCAATACCTGACAGTCTTCGTACAACTCAAGCCGTCCGTCCCGCGCTAAACGCCGCAGTTGGGTGAGAATAGCAGGGGTCATAGAACCCCCATTTCTGGCTTGCTGAATCATCTGCCAGCGACGATGCCAATCAGACTCCGCCCAAAAACCTTGGAGATATTTTGGCCCTAGCCAGCCCGGATCGGCATCGAACAGCTTCTCGTACAGCTGGCGTCTCGATATCAGCAGCACCTGCGCGCCCCGGTTAATCGCTCCAATCGCTAAATGCCCGCTGGTCAACCCGCCGCCAATGATCAGCAGGCGCTCGCCTCGGAGCTGCAAGCCGCGTAGATCAACCTGGTGTGAATGCAGCAGGCGATCAGGGGGATATGCCGATCGGATTTGCTGAACCCAGTCTGGGATATTTGGTGCTCCTTCACCGTTTGCAATCACCACTCTGCGCGCCATCACCGTTCGGCCATCCGATAGTTCTAGACAAAATCGAGGCAGGCAAGACCGATCTTGATGCGGCTCTAAGGGAAGAATCCGCGCCACCTGAGCCGGATAGACCGTGGTTGCTAGCTGCCAACGTCGAATTACGTCCTGGCAAAAATCCTGA
>CASBQH010000409.1 GCA_949127695.1 Synechococcales cyanobacterium PMM_0073 | reverse complement strand
GTCATAGCTGGTCAAAATTTGCCAGAGCTGCTCCACCGAGCAAGGAATCCAGATTTTGGCCGTGATCTGCCGCTGCCGCCCTTCGGCTTGGCTAGAGATCTCGACATCGCTGATAAATGCAGGATCTGATGCATCATCCAGCGCAGCGTCGATCATTCCTGCCGTCATCGCTTCCGTCATCTCTTTGGTCATGCCCTCGGTCATCCTCACCACTCCAAATTTGCAGCTGAACCCGCTGATTTTTCGCCTGAGCTACTTGAGCTAATTGTACTCAGCCTCAAGCGCTGACGTGAATCTGCCCTTCTGCGGCCTGAGGCAGCGTCATTGTAAACCAGGTTTCCCAAATTTCTCCAACCGGACAACTAGAGGCGGTAATTGTGCCGTCT
Source organism: Synechococcales cyanobacterium PMM_0073 (assembly GCA_949127695.1). GTDB lineage: Bacteria > Cyanobacteriota > Cyanobacteriia > Elainellales > Elainellaceae > Elainella. The sequence goes on along the minus strand of CASBQH010000409.1, from coordinate 10,326 downwards.
AGATGCTCCACCAAGCCCTTCACCAGCGCCAGCCCCAGCCCTGTGCCCTGAATCGCCTGCTGCGTCACACCTTGGCCGCGCCGGAATTTGTCAAAAATGTAGGGCATTTCCGCCGGCGAAATTCCAGCTCCCCGGTTGCCGATGCTAATTACAATCTGTCTTGCGCGCAAATCGCCCTGGCAATCTACCCTCAGCTCGACGGTGCTGCCCGGATCAGAATATTTGCGAGCGTTGGTTAATAGCTCTAGCAGCGCCCGATGCAGGCTGTCGCTATCGCTGTAGAAAGCCAGCGGGCGGGCAGGCAAATGCACCAAAAGCTCCAGCTCTTTTTCTTGCCAAGACTCGGACACAGACTGGCTGAGGGTTTCAATTAGCTGCCGCAAATCCAGCTTTTGCAAGGTTGGGGGGGCGAGCGTTTCTAGCTTCCGCAGCGCCAGCAGATCGTTAATTAGGCCGGTTTCGCGCAGACATTGCTGATCCAAAATATCTAGGTATCGCTGCTGGCGACTGCTGCCTAGCTCGCTCTGGCGCAGCATTCGGATCGCCAAGCCCATGCTGGTTAGCGGCGTGAGCAGCTCATGGCTAATCGTGCTGAGAAACTCCTCGCGCTCGGCGTTCATTTTGCGGAGCTGATCGACCTGCTGTCGGGTTTTTTCATAGAGCTTGGCCTGCACTTCTAGGCTGCGCTGAAGCTGGGCGGTACGCTCCTGCACCACCGCCTGTACCTGGTGAAAGCTGCGGGTTTGGATAATTGCCGTACTCAGCTGTGCCGCCACCAGCCGCAAAAATGCCAGCTGATCTGCCGACCAGTCCTGCGCCTGCTGCTGTAAGGCCAAACAGCCCAATACAGTGCCCTGGCTTTCTAAAGGCACCATCAGCAGAGCCGGGAGTTGCTCCAGATGAAAGATCGGGTCGGGCTGAGGAGCCGCTGAGCCGAGCTGATCGAGTCCTGAGCAAATCACCTGCGGCTCGCCTGTCAAGATCATCTGGCAGAAGCGACAGTCTGAAGCCCAAAATGGCTCCAGCTCAGGGGCAGGTTGATCGCCCTCCAGCCAGGATTCGGCCACTAGCGTCGCTTTAGTCTTGGGAATGCTGCCGTTTTGGCTGTGGCGCTGGCGCGGATCGCTGTATTTGAACAGCAGCAGCCAGCCTCGGCGCACCTGCATGGTTTGGACTAGGTCAGTGACAGCCTGCTGATAGATCTGGTTGAGGTCGCGGCTGTTGCGAATGGCGCTGGTGAGTTGGTCAATTAGCTGCTGGCGCTGCTGCTGCTGTTCAAGCTGCTGCTGGAGCTGCGCGATGGTTTGCAGTAGCGCTTGTTTACTTAGCGCCTGCTTGTTGGGACTAGCTGCCCGGTTTGGCCGCGCGGGCGACTGCGGCAGATCGGATTGGGGGGCGAGAGGTGGGGTTGCCATGGCTAGCTCAGGAAAATTCGATCATTCGATCAACAGTTCAGACAAACTTGAGTTAGAGCGTTCCCGCTGATGGACAAGAAGTGGCCAAGCAGAAGGGCTGTATCGACTCTCTTCACCGAAATCAAACGTGATCAGTTCCATACCAACTCCATACGGAGAATTCTGCTGAGGTCAGACCGAAACAATTCCAAAATCTAGGGGCTAGATCCCAATAACGCTGGTTCAGAGCCGCTACACCTTGAAAAACTTCGTAAAAATCTTGAGAAAATCGCGCCAGCCAACCAATTTGCGATTAATCTTGAATCAGCCCCTAGTTCAAATGTTCAGCCTTGGAACTCAGCCACCGCTTGATTTACGCACCGCTACTTTAAAGATACAGGCAGAATCCGCAGACGCTATCCGTGTTTTCTCTACGTTTCGTTGCAAATCCATCTTCCGGATGGGACCACAAGCGTAGTCCTACGAGGTTGTGCCCCCTCTTTAGCTCCCCTTCTACTTTTTTGATTGTCATGGCTTTAGATGCGCTCTCCCATTTGGCTCCGACTCAGGCTCTGCCCAAGGCAATTGGCACGGTGAAAGGGCCGGGTGAAGATGGCAACCAATATCTGTTTATTACCGCCGATAATCAGCAGGTACGGATTGGCGAGTTCGTCTACTATGAGATTCCGGCAGAGCCATCCGGCAACCAGCTGCAAATTCTGGGCAAAATCTCAGAGCGCTGCCTGATCGACCATTTGCCGGATCGGATCTTTGCCGATACCGAGGTCAGCCCTGATGTGGTAGCGGCGCTGATTGGCTTTGTCCATCCCAACCCCGAACTCTACGAAGTCACGGTGGATGTGATTGGCCATTTTCACCGCGCCTTGGGCTTCATCAACCCGCGCGTCACGCCCGATCCGGGAGCCAGGGTGTATCTGTGCAGCGACGAGAGCCTGCGGCAGGTGCTGAGCAAAAAGCAGCCCGGTGAGGTGGGTTCGGCGCATGTGGGATCGCTGCTGCTGCGAGATTTGGGCGCAGTGCCGGTGGCGCTAGATGTGAAGGAGCTGGTGAGTACGCATATGGCAATTCTGGCCGGAACCGGCTCCGGCAAGTCTTACACGGCGGGCGTGCTGGTGGAAGAGCTGCTGCTGCCGCACAACCGGGCGGCGGTGCTAATTTTTGATCCGCATGGCGAATATGGCACGCTGGCCGAAATGCGCGGTCACGCGGCCTTCACCGCCGACGGCTACGCGCCCAAAGTCCAGATCCTCAAGCCGGAAGATATCCGCATCCGGATTTCCTCGCTCGACTACTACGATATCCTCAGCCTGCTGCCGGAAATGAGCGACCGCCAACAGTCGATCCTCAACAAAGCCTTCACGATCCTGCGGCGGCATAAGCATGGCAACTTCCGCTGGGGCATCCAGGACTTGATTGCGGCGGTGGTGGAAGCCGACTCAACGATAGACGAAAACGGCAACGAAAAGCTGGGTTCTTCGGCTCCGGCGCTGGAATGGAAGCTAGAGCGGCTGGCGCGTTCGCCCTACTTCCACTCGCTCGATCACTTGGCTCCCAAAGATCTGTTTGAGCCCGGTCAGGTGACGGTGCTGCAAATGAACGAGATTAGCCAAGAGGAGCAGCAGGTGATCTGCGCCACGGTGCTACGCCAAGCCAGCCATGCCCGGATGAACACCCAGAAGGAGCTGCTGCGGCCTGACGACGAGAACTTTCTGCCCTATCCGGTGTTTATTTTGGTGGAAGAGGCGCATCGGTTTGCCCCGGCTCACGAGCCTTCGCGCTGCAAGATGATCCTCCGCACGATTCTCAGCGAAGGCCGCAAGTTTGGCTTAGGCATGGGCTTGATTACGCAGCGTCCCGGCAAGCTGGATGCCGACGTGCTATCGCAGTGCATGAGCCAGTTTATGATGCGGATTGTCAATCCGGTCGATCAAGACAGCCTTAAATATGGCGTGGAGGCGGCGGGGCGCGATTTGCTGAAGGAATTGCCCGCCCTAACCAAAGGCCAGGTGATTATTGCCGGAGCCTGCGTGAATACGCCCGTGCTCTGTCAGGTGCGGCAGCGGATTACCGAGCATGGCGGTGTGACGCTAAACGCGCCCGAACTCTGGCAGAGCTACTTCCGCTCGCAGCAGGTGACAGCCCGCAAAATTGAGCAGGCTCCGGTGGCGACGCGGACTCGTCCGGCTACTTTTCGCGGCGTTAGCATGGAGTAGCTGGAGCAATCCAAAGCGCAGTCAGTCAGCAACCTGAGCTAGAATCAGGTCTAGCTATTTTGAATCTTTCTGCATGAACAACCCGCTGCGCCGCCTCAAGCAGATTCCCTGGACAGCCCTATTTTGGGTGTCGCTGCTGACGCTGTTTTGGGCATCGGTGATTGATCTGCTGCTGCGCTTGGGCTTAATCTATGTCGATTTGATTGGCCGAGCTTTGACGCTGCTGTTTACACCGCCGCTGGGGATTGTTGTGGGTCTTGCCGCCGCCGTCGGCTTGGGGGCGCTGGCTCTCATATTTCTCGAAATTCTCTATCCGCAGCTCATGATTAGCACGGGCGTTCTGTGGGCGCTGCTGCTCTGCCTCTTCTTAGCAGTGGTCGTCAGAAGTCTGCTGCCCTTGCCGACCATTTTGCTCAATCCCTCCTATTCCACGCTAATTGGCGCAATGCTGGGGATTTTCTTAAAGGGCAAGCCCTACTGGCGCTGACATTAGCAGAGCTGTCCCAAGCTAACCCCTTTGCCGCAAAGATTGGCTTATTCTAGATAGAGTTCTCGACTCAGAATCAGCCCAGTTGTTGAGCAGGCGCATGAATACGCTGATCGGTAAAACCTTGCAGGGCGGCAAATATACGCTGGATGAGCTGCTGGGGCAGGGCGGTTTTGGCGTCACGTTTAAGGCGACGCATCATCTGCTGCACCAGACAGTGGTGATTAAAACGCTGAATCTGCTGAATCAGAATCATCCACAGTTTGCCAAAATGGAGCGGCAGTTTCAGGATGAGGCGCGGCGGCTGGCGCTCTGCGTGCATCCCAATATTGTTCGGGTCAACGATTTTTTTGAAGAAGAGAATCTGCCCTATCTGGTGATGGACTATGTTCCAGGCCAGACGCTAGAGCAAATGGTCTTTCCAGATCGCCCGCTGCCAGAAGCGACGGCGATTTATTACATGCAGCAGATTGGCGCAGCGCTGGAGCTGGTTCATGCCAATGGCCTGCTGCATCGGGATATCAAGCCGCAGAACATCATCCTGCGGCAGGGCACAGAAGAAGTGATTTTGATCGACTTTGGCATTGCCCGCGAGTTTACCGACGGCAAAACTCAGACCCACACCAGCCTAATTTCAGAAGGCTATGCGCCGATTGAGCAATATGTGATGCAGGAGCGGCGCAGCCCTGCCACCGATGTCTATGGATTGGCCGCCACGCTCTATGCCATCCTCACCGCACAGGTGCCAGTCGCCTCCATTTTGCGCGAACGTCGTCCGATGCCTGCCCCGCGCGATCTGCGACCTGAGCTGAGCGCGGCGGTAAATCAGGCCGTAATGCGCGGCATGGCGGTAGAGGCACAGTATCGCCCCAATACAATCGCCGAATGGGTGGCGCTGCTGCCGGGAGAACCGCTGGTTTGGCAAACTGGTCGCCATTCGGGACGGCCTAGCGCCAATCCGGTGACTGCCGCGACGCTGGCGGTGAGTCCGCGCCTCAAAACCCGCTTCCGAGCTACGGGGCAAACAGGCAAGCGGGGGCAGTCTGGCCGCAGATCACGCCCAAAAGCAAACCAGAAAGCACTAAGCCCAGCGCTTGTTCAGCCTGATATTAGCTCTGCGCCAACGGCTCCACCGCCAACCTATCAAAAGCGCTGGCGGGGCGGCCTATTATTGCTAGGGCTATTGGCTATTGGCGCGGTGACGGTGCTGGCGGTGCTGGCGGTGCGCTCAGTGCTATCTCCAGCCAAACCAGAAGCTCAGCCTGAACCGGAGCTGATCGAAACGCCGGAAGCGGAGCCGTTGCCCAGTCCTAGCCCAACCCCCAGCTCTGGATCAGAGGCATTGGAGGAGCCACCCGTCGTTGAGACTCCGGTTGAAGAAGCGCCGCCGCAGTCAGAGCCGCCTAGTGCCATTGACAGTCTGCCGCCGCAAGCGCCCAGACCTCAGCCTCAGCCGAGTCCCAGCCCGTCGCCCGTCGCTTCGCCCAGTGCTGCTGAGCGGCAAAAGCAGCGTGAGCGAGTGCTGCCCAACTGGATGCGCCGCGAAAGGCAAGAACGCCAACCTTTGAACCAGAATTAATGCAGCTGGAGCTAACTCTCAGCGATGCCAAACACCTGGTCAAACGCTTTACCCACCTTATAGCCTGAGTCAATTGATTCTAGCGGGTCTTTGCGAAGGCGATGTCTGAGCGCCATCACGACCACGCGCCGGATATCCTCGACGGTGACTTCAGTGCGGCCTTCGTAGGCAGCCAGGGCTTTGGCGGTGCGGTTGGTGACAATATCGCCGCGCAGACCATCTACGTCGAGATCGGCGCAGACTTGGGAAATTTTTAGCTTCAGATCAGCGTCAATTTTGACTGATTTGAGTAGAGCTTGGGCGTTGATCAGCCGCTGCTGGAGGGCGTCTTGCTGGTCGCTACATTTGGCCAAAAACGGCTCTGGATCTTGGTCAAACTCAGAGCGCTGCTCGACAATTTCCACCCTCAGGGCTGGCTCCTTCACCGTGCGAATTTCGGCATGGAGGCCAAAGCGATCCAACAGCTGCGGGCGTAGTTCGCCTTCTTCTGGGTTGCCCGATCCCACCAGCACAAAGCGCGCCGGATGGCGGATGGAAATGCCCTCGCGCTCGACTGTGTTCCAGCCTGAAGCCGCCGAGTCTAGCAGCACGTCAACCAGGTGATCATCTAGCAGGTTGACTTCATCGACATAGAGAATGCCGCGATTGGCCTGAGCCAGCAGGCCGGGTTCAAAGGCTTTAACGCCCTCTGACAGCGCTTTTTCAATATCAATCGTGCCGCAGACGCGATCCTCAGTCGCGCCCAGCGGCAGATCGATCATCGCGACTTTTTTGGGCACGGTCTGAATCACCTCGCCCGCCTCCAATTGCAGCTTCAGCGCGTCGCTCATCAGGCTCACGTCAGTGGGGTGGCTGTTAAACGGATCGCCTGCGGCCACTTCAATTTCGGGCAGCACGTCGGCCAGGGCGCGAATGGTGGTAGATTTGCCCGTGCCCCGATCGCCCATAATCATCACACCGCCGATTTTGGGATCGATCACGTTGAGCAAGAGCGCCAGCTTCATTTCCTCTTGGCCGACAATGGCTGTGAACGGAAAGACGGCGCGGCGGGTAGAAATTTTGGGAGCTGTAATCACGATTTAACCTGCGAGAGTCATCAAATTAGCAGAGCGCTGGGCTGTGGCTTTTTGCGGCTTTTGCGCCGTTATCTATTCTGACACAGAGCTGCGACGGCCTGAAACGAATCGGCTGAGAAATAACTGGCAAATTAACTGGCGGTTTTTGATTTTTTAAGTATGATTTGAAGCTAGTCTGTCGCGCCCGATTCTAGCGGCAGGCTCTGGTCTTTCGCTTCACTGGCACTATGCAAATCCCCGCTTTCCCCGAATGCAACCACAGCCAGGTGCAGGCTCTGCATCATCACAGTGACTGTGAGCTGCTGACGCTGTTTCAGCGCCATCCCGAAGACGGCAAGTATTTTCTGGCAATTTTCTGCCGCTATAGCCCAATTGTCTATTCGCTGATTCAGCATTCGGTGCGCTCGCCTGCTCAGACTCACTATCTGTTTGCAATCACTTGGCGGCATTTGTTTTACGAGCTAGGCGGCATTGATATCAGCCAGCAGCTTGCCCAAAATTTCTCGCTGCAAAACTGGCTGATTCAGGTGACAGCCCTCTGTATTAATCGGGTGGAGCTGCCTGCGGTTGAGGAGATCAACTACTCGCTCCAGTCAGCCACGCCGCCGCTCTGGTGCTTTATGGAGCAGGCGCTAGATAGTCTCACACCCCGCCAGCGGCTAATGGTACTAATGGCGCAGACGTTTCACTGGAGCGAGTCGCGGATTGCGGCTTACCTGCAAGCCGAAGGCGAAATGATTTCAGCCCATCAGGTGCGGCAAGAGCTAGAAGAGGGCTATCAGCTGCTGGAGCTAGCGCTGCCTGAAGATATCTGCGAAATCTATCTCAAGCGCAGTCGGCAGCTCAGCCAAGAGCGAGCTGAGCTAGAAGATATTTTCCGGCTGAATCCGCTAGAGCCGGTGTTTGAAGCTTAGAGGCTTTGGCTTTGGCTTAGGAGTTTGAATTCAACCGCTGCTTGGCCTGAGCCTCAAACCAGCCCACCAGCTGGCGATTGGTCAGGGCTTCAATTGGCAGATCGAGATCGGCGGCAGCTTGACGCAGCGGCTGGAGCGAAGCGAGCACCAGCCGAATAAAAAACTGCTCAAACGAAGCGTCGGTGGTGAGAGCTTGCTGCAAGGCCGGATCTTGCTCAATCCAAGTCGCGATCTGCTGATCGGTGATGGCGTGAACCGACTGCTGTTCGGCCTCGGCAATTTGCTGTAGCACCCGCAGCGAGTACAGCGTGATCCGGGTCAAGAATTTGTCCTGCGCGCTGAGCAGGCCGGCATCGACTTCGGCCACCTCTTCGCGGCTGAGAAATTCGGGCAGGGGCGGCTGGTTCATATTGCTTATCTTAGATGGCTACTGCGATGGCTACTGCTGCTCGCTGAGCCGGATCACATAGGGATAAAAGGCATTCTCGCTGGGCGATCCGACCCAAACTTCATAGACACCTGAGAACCACTGGCCGGCCATGCCGGGGTTTTTGCCAGAATAGTTGTCATTGCACCAGATGCCGCCAGGCCCGCGCACCACCAAAGTCGTGTCGTCTGAGCTTTGGACTTGCAGGCTGAGAAAGTCAAAATATTGGGTCAGAAAAATCCGGTGATCGGGCGGCTGATCGACAAAGCCACTGCAAGGGCCGGTGGCAGTATCGGAGCGTCCGGCCAGGTCGCTGGCTGCTTCAGTGCCGCCGCTGATGCCGCGCAGGGTTTCGGGCTGGGAGCCAGTCTTGGGCGTCAGGGTGATATTTTCAAAAATAGTGGCAGGATTGCCCTCAAAGCCGCTAGCGGGCGAGGTTGGGCTGGGCAGGCTGGGGATGGAGTTTGGCGTAGGGCTAGGCTCCAGCGGCAGCGAGGTCTGGGCAATTGCGGGTAGCGCGGAGCCGAGCAGAGCAGCAGCTAAGATCGGCTGAGCGATTTGCCGCCAAAGTCGAGATGTAATCATGCTGTGCCACCCGCTGCGACTGCTAACGCCTGCTTTAGCCGGGGCAAGTCCATCTGGCGCTGATTCAGCAATAGCCAGGACTGCACCAAATCTGGCCCTTGCAGATCGCCCGTCAGCGCGGCTCTGAGCGATTTCATCACCAGCCCTTTTTTGACTTTGGCCGATTCCACGCCTGCCTGAATCACGCTCTGCACGTTCTCGGCGCTCAGCGGCGAATTGGCCTCCAGCGCCACCGCGACTCCTTCTAGCGCCGTCCCGACATTTTCGAGCTGGAGCTGCGCCTGCGCCGCTGCGGTAAAGCCGACATCGGCTACAAATAAATAGCGCGTTTTGGTCGCCACTTCGTCTAGGCGTACTAAGTCTGTCGCAATCAACGCTGATACCTGCTCCAGCCAGCTCCGATCAAGATCTGCCGCATAGCCCGCCGCCTGCCAGTAGGGCAGCAGCAAGTCAGTGAGCTGGGCGGGCGGCATCTGATGCAAATATTGGCTGTTCACCCAGTTGAGCTTATCCCAGTCAAACTTGGCTCCCGCCCGATTTACCCGCTCAAAGTCAAACTGCTTGGCGGCATCGGCTAGCGTAAACAGCTCGCCCAGCGCTTCAGGCGGCGACCAGCCCAGCAGTGTCATGTAGTTTACCAATGCCTCTGGCACATAGCCCATCGCCTCAAAGTCAGAAATCGACGTGACGCCATCTCGCTTCGAGAGCTTGGCACCCGCCTGATTCAAAATGAGCGGCGTATGGCCAAACTGCGGCACGGTTGCCCCCAGCGCCTCATAGAGCAAAATCTGCTTGGGCGTGTTGCCAATATGGTCTTCGCCGCGAATCACATGGCTAATCTGCATGTCGATATCATCCACCACCACCACAAAGTTGTAGAGGGGAGCGCCAATTTGATCAGCCTCTGCCGCCCGCGCAATCACCATATCGCCGCCCAAATCACGGCCTTGCCAGGAGACGGCATCGCGCACGAGATCCTTCCAGGCAATTTCGCGATTGTCGTCAATTTTGAATCGCACCACGGGCTGACGGCCTTCCGCCTGATAGGCCACTTCCTGCTCTGGCGTCAGATTTCGGTGGCGGTTGTCGTAGCGCGGCGCTTGGTTTTGGGCTTTTTGAGCCTCCCGCATCGCGTCAAGTTCGGCGGGCGTATCGTAGGCGCGGTAGGCTAGCCCTTGATCCAGCAGCAGCTGCACTTTTTGCTGATAGAGCGCTAGCCGCTGCGTTTGGTAGGAGGGGCCTTCATCCCAGCTCAAGCCCAGCCAGCTCAAGCCCTGCATAATATTTTCGGTATATTCTGGCCGCGAGCGCTCTAAATCAGTATCTTCAATCCGCAGCACAAATGTACCGCCATGATGCCGCGCAAACAGCCAGTTAAACACGGCAGTACGGGCAGTGCCAATATGCAGCTTTCCGGTGGGGCTGGGGGCAATTCGGACGCGAACAGACATAGAAACTTAAAAAAGAAAGGGCAATCACCAAGGCGGCTTCAAGCGTTGCTGCTTCGATCCAAACCGCGCCCTTTATTGTAGCCCTATCTCTGCGCTTAGAGGTTTTACAGAGGCGATTGAGCGCTGCGCTGCGCAGTCTGCGGGAATGCTAAAAGCGTTGTCCTCAAGCCGCTTCTATG
>CASBQH010000408.1 GCA_949127695.1 Synechococcales cyanobacterium PMM_0073 | reverse complement strand
GGCCAGCAGCAGCGCATCCAGCGGAGTTTTCAGCAGCGGCAGCAGCACCTGAGTTTCGGGATCGCCAAACCGGCAGTTAAATTCGATCACGTTGGGCTGGCCGTCTGGCGAAATCATTAGTCCGGCATAGAGGACGCCGCGATAGTCGATGCCCTGCTGTTGCAGCGCCGCCAGCGCCGGTTCCAGAATCTGCTGCTGAATTTTTTGCATCAGCTCAGGCGTGACAATCGGCGCAGGCGCATAGGCTCCCATGCCGCCGGTATTGGCTCCGGCATCTCCCTCGCCAATGCGCTTGTGGTCTTGAGCTGGCAGCAGTGGGCGAATCGTCAGGCCATCAGTGACAGCCAGCAGCGAGACTTCTTGCCCCACCAAACAAGCTTCGATCACCACCTGCGCCCCAGCTGCGCCAAACTGGCCGCTGAAGCAGGCTTGAATAGCCTCAATGGCCTGATCTAGCTGGGTAGCTACCGTGACGCCTTTGCCCAGGTTTTGCTGGCCTCGATCTGCGCGCCCGCTTGGGTAGGACCAAAGACCGTCAGATTTTGCTGCTGCAAATAGTCGGTGATGCCGTTGGCTAGGGGCACTTCTGGGCCAACCACAATCAGGCCAATATTGTTGACCAAGGCAAATCGGCTGATGCCTTCATAGTCATCTAGGGTCATGGCCAAATTGCGGCAGTTGGGCATCTGGGCGGTGCCGCCGTTGCCCGGAATGCAAAAGACTTCCTGCACCTGCTCAGATTGCAGCAGCTTCCAGGCCAGCGCATGTTCGCGTCCGCCGCTGCCGATTACCATGACTCTCACGGGCTCTTCCTCACTGACTCACGCTTACTCTCACAGGCAGCCGATCCAAACAATTATGTCATACCATCGAGAGAGTACTCTGAATGGGCAATCGCCTTCATGCGGCTCTAGGCTCTATGCAACAATTTTGCTTGAGGTTCTTCCAGCCTCTCAACGCTCGTTCTCTGCTGATGCTGGTGATCTGCGGCCTTTCTGCGGGTTTAATTTGGGATACTAGGCCGGTGCTGGCTCAGAGTCCCGATGCCCCCAGCGCTGCCCCTACGCCTGAACCTACGCCTGAACCTACGCCCGCCCCAGCCCTTGACTCCACGATTAATCCCCTAGAGCCGCAGCCCGATCCGCTGCTGCCCCAACTGGTCGTCGATCGCCCGCTCAGCCCGCAAGAGAAAGATGTATTGCGAGCCGCTTTAGTCGAACTGCAAGCCCAAGCAGAGGCAGCGGTGGCCGCAGGCAACTTGCCAGAAGCTTGGCAGCTGTTTAACCGCGAGCTGCGGCTGCGGCGCTATCTCAGCCCGCGTGAAGAAGTGGCGGCTCTGACGCGAGTGGGATCAGTGGCTTGGCGCGAGAGCCAGAGCATCGAACTGCGGTTTATCACGCTGCGCCTAGAGCAAATTCAGCAAGAGGCGGGGATACCCACGGGCGTAACGGCAGCAAAACCCGTCGCGCCAGCTCCAGTGCCCACAGACCCGCCCGCGCAAATCGACTATGACCTGCTGCTGGAAATTGCCCAAGCCTATCAGCAAGTTCGCGCTCGCGATCAGGCCGTGGCGCTTTACCAGACGCTATTTGAGCGTGCCAAACAGCAGGAGGATACGGCTCAGCAGCAGCAGATTTTGCTAGCGCTAGCCGAGATTCAGCTGGCCTGGTTTGACTATCCCAATGCTGCCGTCACCTACGAAGAGCTGCTGACCCTGGCTCGCGCCACCAATGACCGCCCGCAAGAAATTGATGCTCTGACCCAGCTGGCCTATGTTTACCAGGAAAACAGTCAGCCAGAGCAGGCGGTTTTGGCGCAGCAGCAGCTGGTCGAAATCTATCAAAGGCAAAACAACTTTCTGCCGATCCCGGCCATCAAGCTGGCAATGGGCAATAGCTATGCTCAGCTCAACCGCCCTGATCTGGCCGCGACCAGCTACCAGGAAGCCTTTGCCACCGCTCGCTCGGTGCAGCAATATGCCTATGCTGCCGATGCCCTCCAGCGGCTAGCCGCTCTGTACCAAACCCTGAATCGCCCTGCCGACGCGCTGGTGGTCTATCAGCTCTTGCTAGATGTCAACCGCCAGTCTTACAACAGCTTTGGCATGATGAACACCTATGACCAGATCGGCCAGCTCTACCAGGTGCAGGGCGATCGGGCGCAGGCGGTGGCAGCCTTTCAACAGGGATTGCAGCTTGCTCAGCAGCTGAACTACCGCGTCGAGTATTTTGACGGCCAGGTTCAGCAGGTGAGCCAATAGCAGCATTTCATTTGATCTAACTAATTGATCTAACTTAAGAATCAGGAGCAGAGCTAGAGTCGGCTGATTCAACTGGCGTGAGTCAGGCATTTCTTGATCGCCTGTTAGGCTACCTCGACAAAATCTAATGCAGCCCGCTTCAACCCAGCATTATTGAAATTCATGTGAGTTCTTGCTCTGCCCCTCCGAATTGAGCTACCGTCAATGAGGCATCCGTGAAGCATCTGCTAGGGGAAAATTCACTATGGCTACGCAGATCTGGAGGCTTTTTCAGGCAGACTTGAGGCAGCTTCGCTCTAGCAAGCCGCAGTTAGGCAGCGCCCAGCTTGCTGGTTCAAATTTGCTTTGGGACAGCCTGGAGCAGGGCGATTCGCTGTTTGAGGCTCTCGCCCTTCCCCTGCGCGATCTGCTGGCCTGCGGTCAGCCGTTTCAGCCCTGGGTGACGGCATTTTTGCAGTGCCACGAGCGGCAGGTGAGCCTGATGCAGGCGGCAGCACTCATGGCGCAGGCAATCTATCTGGATCGCGTCTGCGCTGCGCTGCCTGAGTGGCAGTTGGCCTCTAGCAGCTCGCCAATATTGCCAGTAGAGTCCTCAGCGCCCGACAGCCGACAGCTGCTGCTTGACTTTCCCAACTCAGAGCTGGCTGCAAGGTTTAATCATATTCTCTCCACCTGGCTAGAGCAGCAGGCTATGCAGCCGCAGCAGGCCAGCCAAGCCGTCAGCCAGATTGCCGCAGAAACCGGCTCTCGACTTTTGCCTGCCTTAGAAGCTTTGGGTGAGTTTTCGCCCTGGCTAGAGCGCTATCGTGAAACGGAGCTGAGCCAAATTGAGCGCCACCTTAGCATTGAGGCTTACCTAGAAGACCAAATTGCCGCCCGCCCGCAAGAGCTAGTCTTTAACGAGTCGTTTAGCCTGCGCGAAATCTACGTGCCGCTGAGCGCCCAGCCGCTGACCCATGCAGGTGAACCCAACCTTGAGCATCTGCCGGTTGATCTGGCCGACTGGGTGCGAGCCGAGATTAATCAGCCCAGCGCCAACGTGATTTTGATTCAGGCGGGGTTTGGGCGCGGCAAGACTAGCTTTTGCCGCATGTTTGCCGACTGGGTGCGCCAGCAAGACTATCCGCGCTGGACGCCGATTCTGGTATCGCTGCAAAACATGCCCTGGCCGGATAGCGACATTGAGGCTTGGCTACAAGCTGCCATGCCAGAGTCACTTTGGCAGGATCCAGACTGGTTGACTCAGCCCCACAGCCGCTTTTTGTTCATTTTGGATGGGTTTAGCGAACTGCATTTGGAAGCAGCGCATAGCCTGGAGCAGTTTTTTCAATGGGTCGGACGCTTCCAAGAGAGCTGCGCCAACCATCCCGAAATGGGGCATCGGGTAATTTTAACCGGACGCTCGCTGATGATTCAAAATCTGTCTCGGCTGCTGCCGCCCAATCTGGTGCGGGCAGAAATTTTGCCGTTTAATGATGCGCTGCAAGCTGAGTGGCTGGCTCGCTGGGGGCAATTAACCCAGACAGATGCTTCTGGTTTGCAGCAGACTCTGCAAAGGCTCGACCTGCCCGAAGCCAGCCTGGATTTGCCGCGCGAGCCGCTGATGCTGTACTTTTTAGCGGCCATGTACCGCGATGGCGGGCTGAAGCTGGATGCTTTAACCGAGACCAGCGGCGACCGCGCTAAGTTTTTGCTCTACCAGCAAATTCTATACTGGACGCTCACCCAGCAGCGTCCGGGGCTGCTCAACCGCGAGCTATCCGCCGCCGAGGCTGAAACCCTGCGCCAGATGCTGGCCGAAGCCGGACTCTGGACAGTTCAAACGGGCGGTGAGTCTGTGCCGTTGTTCTCTAAACTAGACCAGCGCCTAAATCGGGTGAGCGGGGTAGGGAAATTGATGGCCGAAATTCATCAGGCTCTAATGCATCAGCCGCTGACCAACGCGCTGGTGACAATCTATAGCCACGAGGGCGAGGGCTATCTGCGGTTTAACCACAATAGCTTTGGCAAGCTGTTTTGCAGCCACCGTCTGCATGAGGCGCTGGAAGACTGGACGGTGATCTTTCAGTATCGGCATCGGCAAGAGCTGCTGGTTGCTGTAGAGCATCTGCCCCAGGAAATTTATCAGCTGCTGGGCTATGGCGGTCTGTCGCCCGAAGTAACCGAATATTTGATGGTGCTGCTGAACGCCAACCCAGAGGTAAATCTGCCGTTTCTCTTCCAGCGGCTAGAAGATTTTTATCTCAGCTGGTCAGCTGGCAAATTTGTGGATGCGCCCTATGAGAATCCGGCTCAAACCACAAGGCGGATGTTAGAGCAGCAGTGGCGACATCTTGGGCAGCGGCAGGTCGATGTCTATGCCGGCCTGAACGTGATGATTTTGCTGCTGCAACTCTATGGCTATGCTCAGGCGCATCAGTCTTTGCAAGGCCAAATTAGCTTTTACCCCTGCGGGCGGCAGGGCATGACAGATTTTCGGCCAGAGCGGCTGCTGCAAATTATCGGCTACAGCCACTGCATTTCGCCGGAGGCGTTTCGGGTGATTGTCGGGCCATACCTGAGCAGCGCCAACCTCAGCGGCGTGACGCTAACAGGCGTGAATCTCAGCGGCGTCGATCTCAGCAACGCTGACCTGCGGAGTGCCGATCTGAACGGAGCCAATCTGCGCGGAGCCAACCTCAGCCGTGCCAATCTAGTCGGGGCAAACTTGGCTGGCGCTGATTTGAGCAACGCCGATTTGCGCGGCACCAACTTAATTAGCGCTGACCTGCGTGGTGCGGATTTGAGCAACGCCAGCCTTAGCGGAGCCGACCTCAGCAGCGCCAACTTAATTGGAGCCAGCCTCAGTTTGGCCGATCTGCGCGATGCGGATTTGAGCGGAGCCTATCTGCGCGGAGCCAGTTTGCAAGGAGCTGTGCTGAGTCGCGCCTATTTAATTGGCGCGAGCCTCAGCGGCGCGAACCTCAGCAGCGCCGATCTGGAGCAGGTCGATCTGAGCGGGGCGAATCTGCATGGAGCCAACCTGAGCGAAGTCAATCTGCGCTCTGCTGACCTCAGCAACGCGGACTTAATTGGCACTGACCTCAGCGGCTCGGTGCTCTGTGGCGCAAACTTGCAGGGAGCCAGCCTCAACAGCGCCGAGCTAACCGGGGCTGACCTCTGCGGCGCTAACCTCAGCCTTGCCGTCTTTATTGGGGCGGACTTGAGCGATCAGATTACTGGAGACGTAAAGTGGAGCGAGCGCACCCAATGGCAAAACGTGCGCGGACTGGAAGCTGCCATTAATGTGCCTGAAGCCCTGAAGCAGCAGCTGGGTCTCTCTGAAACAGTAGAACAGATCAGTTGAATTGTTCAGCAGATTAAGCGAGCGCTGGTGCATCGATGGGCAGAGCTGCGTTCACCAGCGGCATCAAGGCTCCAGCCTGCTCTTCGCCGTTAATGCCCAACTCACAGTGGCAGAGGTAGATGCGCTCAGTGGCGCGGTTGAGCAGGTCTGAGACTTCGCGATCTAGGTTAGCCTCGGCTGCGGCCAAACTATCAGCCGCCGTCCAAATCCGCTGCGGGCGTTCTTGCCAAAACAACGGCGCGCCAAACAGCATGACGCCGCCCGTCAGCCAAAAAGACGAGCCAGCGTCAAGCCAAAACTGCCGGCAGTTTTGGCTTGACGCTGGCTCGTCTTTTTGGCTGACGGGCGGCGTC
>CASBQH010000407.1 GCA_949127695.1 Synechococcales cyanobacterium PMM_0073 | reverse complement strand
GTTGGGGACAGCGGATGATTTTTGGCTCTGAACTCTACAGCCCGATCAGCCGCATGGCTCGCTGTCATCAAAGCCTGACGTAAAAATCAAAGAATTGTATTTAAAGCTACGGAAACCTGATTTCGTCTGCTTATATATCTTATAATCCGTATCAATAGATACTGTTTTGCTAGGATGTAGGCTATGGACTGGGGAACCGATGGCGCTTGGGATGAAGCATGGGATTATCAGCCTGGGTTTAGCGTTGAAATTAAGGCATCTCCCGGCAAGCTGCATATTGTTGAAAGCTATGACCCGATGATGGTGCCGCCCGTCTGGTTGGCCGATGACCCAATGCCGCGCTACCCGCATGAGCTGAAGGTGATTTCCCGGCACAGCCAATATGCTTGTCCAGTGCTGCTGCCGCTGGTTCAATCGCCGTTTCGCCCGATTAAGCAGGCTGTTTAAGGCCGCTTGGCTGTGCAAATTGCCGAACCGCCCTCATCCCCCAACCCCTTCTCCCAAATTTGGGAGAAGGGGAGCCGGATTTAGAGTCTATCTGCTAATAGTAGAGCTGCAAAATCAGGATGTACCCATTTAAGGCCGCTGTTCAGGCCAAAAACTGATCGCTGAAATAGGCGCGATAGAGTTCGCAGGAGGGGACGGCCAAGTTGCCGCGCAGCTGGATTAGTCCCAGACTGGTGAGGCGATAGGCGGTGACAGCCTCCAGCTTCAGG
Organism: Synechococcales cyanobacterium PMM_0073; assembly: GCA_949127695.1. GTDB lineage: Bacteria > Cyanobacteriota > Cyanobacteriia > Elainellales > Elainellaceae > Elainella. The sequence goes on along the minus strand of CASBQH010000407.1, from coordinate 4,220 downwards.
CCATCGGCGGCAATTACCTGCTTGAAGGCTTCTAGCAGCAGCGGCTCGGCCTGCAATAGCCCCAAAAGCTGGCGAAAATGCTGGCGGTAGATGCCTGCTTCCGTGGCGGCTTCGGCCAACAGCTGATCAGGGCTGGCTCTGCCAGACTGGAGGTGATAAAGCCCCAGCTGCACCAGATAGGGATAGCCGCCGACTAGGCTGACAAACTGACTCAGCTTGGCATTGCTTTTTAAGTCCAGTCCGTAGCGCCAGACCAGCTGCTGCACCTGCGCCTCGTTCAAAGGCGGCAGCTCCAGCGGCAGACCCACGTTAAACGGCGACTGGTTGAGGTTGAGCGGCACATAGACTTCGGTGGAATAGGCCAGCACCAGCCGCAGATTTTGCCATTGCGGCAGCTGACGGGCGCGGGCATGCCAAGCGCGCAGCAGCGGCAAAAATTCGGTCGCGACTGCCGGGTGGCCAAACAGACAGTTCACCTCATCCAGTGCTAGCACCAGCGGACGCCGCAGCGGTGCGAGGATCGCTTTTTCAAAATAGTAGGTGCAGCTCATTTTGCTGCCCAAATCGTCATCCCAAAATTGATCCAGCTGCGACGGCAGATCCAGCCGCAGGCTAACATTGGCGCAAAACCAGCGCAGGAATCGATCTGCACTGACGAACAGAGCCTGATCAGCCTGCTGTAAGTCCAGCGCCACAGCCTGGTAGCCCAGCGGCTTAGCTGCCGCCAAAATCCGCAGAATCAGCGAGCTTTTGCCCATTTTGGTCGGGGCTTTAATCCGCAGCAGGCTGCCCGGTTCGCGGATGCAGGCAAAGGCCAGATCTTCAATCGGCGGACGCGGCAGATAAAACTCAGAGTCAACGGCCAACGGAGCGCTGGGAAACTCGCTGAACTGAGGGACTGGGCGCTGGGCGGCGGCAATCTGCTGCTGCTGCTCTGGACTGAGCGCATAGGCTTCGATCTGGGCGCGTAGATGGGGCTTGGTAATGGGCATTTGCAAAAGTTCGCTCAGCTCTGCCCACAGCTCTGCTCCCACCCGCCGGATATATTCCACCCGATAATGTCCGGCAGCGGCCATTTCGCCGTAGGTTTTGGCCTCCCAAGACTGCCAGAGCACCCATTCTTGCACCGGAGTTAGCTCTGCGCGACTCGCCTTGAGTAAGGCAATGACTTGTTCAATCATGATGCGATATTGGCCTCAGCTCGGCCTGAATCTAACCCTGATTCACAAGCAAAATTATAAGGCAAATTAAAAAGTAACCTGCGGGCTGGCCAAGAGACTACTTTCTGGCAACCAGCCAAGCTACTTTTGCGATGCGTTTGATCATGCGATCTGAGTGATTTCAGGCGAAAGTAAGTGAGACTCTCGTCCTCCCTCCGAGCCTAACTCTGATGAGCAACCATTCCCTGATTGAACGCACTGAGTTGGAAATTATGATCTCTTCTGTGCCCCCTTCGCCTGATCTTGTCGATGACGCAATCTTAGCTGGCAACCTGAATCAGCCTAGTCCTAGTCAGCCCAGCGACTTGTCCCATGACCTGTTGCAAACAGCCTCGGCCTGCCTTCAGGTTAAGTCATCGACGCCAGCGCTAGAGGTTTTGCGGGCGCTTGGACAGGGCGCAGACTATGCGGTGATTCTCTGTCAGCAGCAGTTTGTGGGGCTGATTACCGCCAAACAAATCGTGAAAGCCCTAGCCGCCGGCATTAACCTGGCTGAATGCTCAGTCGGCAGCCTGAATCTGAGCTGCGTGACGCTGGACTATGCAGAGCTAGAGGATTTGCTGACAGTTTCTCAGCGGTTTCAGCAGCATCAGCTGCAATACCTGCCGGTGCTCAAGCAGCAGCAGGTGGTGGGCGTAGTGGCGCTTGAGCAGGTGACGGCCAAACTGCATCAGCTCTTGACCAACCCGGCAGCAATTTGGGTTCAGCCTTCATTCAGCGCTGCTCCCGCTGAGTCACCCGCCCAGCCTGATCTCGCTAGCGACCTGTTGCAGTGGGCAAATGTCAGCCACGAAATGCGGGCTTCGATCAGCGGCATTGCGGCTTTTGTCGAGCTGATTGCCAGCGACAGAGCAGTGATGCAAAACTATGCCGAGGCGCTGGACTGCATCGATCAGACCTGTCGCTATTTGATTGCGCTGACGGATGATATTTGCTTGTTTGCTCAGCTAGAGGCCAATCGCAGCCAGCCTCGGCAGAAAACTTGCAACCTGCATGAACTGCTCAAAGACCTGAAGCAGCGGTTTAAGCTCCAGGCTCGCACTAAGCAGCTAGAGTTTGCGCTAGAGCAAGATGGGGCGCTGCCGCAATATATCATCACCGATCCGGTGAAGCTGCGGCGAATTCTGGATAATTTGCTCAGCAATGCAATCAAATTCACCCAGCGCGGCAAGATCACGCTGAAGCTGACCGTGCAAGACCAGCTCTATTTTGAGGTAAAAGATACCGGAGTGGGGATTGCCCCTGATGAGCAAGCCTCAATTTTTGAGCCATTTGTGCAGGCGGCAGCGGGTCGCCAAAGCGCGCAGGGCGTGGGGCTGGGCTTGGCAATCAGCCGGAAGCTGGCGCAGATCATGGGTGGAGAGATTTGGGTGAGCAGCATTTTGGGGCGGGGCACAATGGTGCGGCTGGCGCTGCCTGTCCAAAAGCGGCTGTTGCCTTAGCGCGAGTGATGTCATAGCCCGCAATCCAGTTCTTAAACGGCTCTTTACCTCTGGGCGCAGGTTGATCTGTAGAGTATTGAATCAGAGCTAGCGCCAGATCCAGCTCTAATTCACCCCTGGAGGATGTAAGCCCTAACTATGAGCCAATTAATGATTGCGGCCTTCGACGACAAACATCAGGCTGACCGAGTGCTGTTACAGCTGCTTGAGCTTGAGCAGGTGAAGCTCAGCGCTCTCAACGATGCGGTGGTTCTGACCAAAAATGCCGCTGGCAAAATTCGGGTGAAAACCTATCATGACCTGCTGCGCCCCGTTCCCGAACTCAGCAATGAGATCTGGGGCGGTGTGATTAGTGCGATTGTGTTCCACCGTTCGCTCACCATTGCCCAAGAGGTATTTGACCCCAGCTTTTTGACCCAAGTTGAAGCCAATCTGAAGCCGAATAGCTCGGCGCTGTTGGTGCTGGTTCAAGATGCTGAGAGTGATGCCGTTGAGCAGGCGCTAGGTAAGTTCAGCAGCGAGCTGTTCAAAACGGCCTTGCCGGAGGCCAAGCAGCAGAAAATTCAAGACTCAATCAAAAATTCGTAGCCTCTCTAGTAGCGCTCTCTAGTAACGCTCAACAGCGGGAAACTGGCTCTGCGCCTGCGCTCTGGCGGCTTCTCCGCAGGTGCGCGGCGTCGGAAAGATTTTCTCAGGGTTCGCCAGCCCTTTGGGATTAAACACCTGCCGCACCCAGAGCATGGTTTCCAGGTCGCTGTCGCTAAACATTTCTGGCATATAGCAGCGTTTTTCGGCTCCCACGCCATGCTCGCCTGAAATGCTGCCCCCCACCGCCACGCAGAGCTTCAAGATCGCGCCGCCTAATGCCTCCACCTGCTCTAGCTGCCCCGGAATGGCGTTGTCATAGAGGATCAGCGGATGCAGGTTGCCGTCGCCTGCGTGAAACACATTGGCCACGCGATAGCCATGCTTTTGGCTCAGCGCTTCAATTTCGCGCAGCACATATTGCAGCTGGGTGCGCGGAATCACGCCATCCTGCACGTAGTAGTCCGGGCTGATCTGCCCCATCGCGGCAAAAGCTGCCTTGCGGCCTTTCCAGAGCGTCAGGCGCTCTTGCAAATCGGTGGCGACTCGGATGGCGCGCGCCCCGTTTTGGCGGCAGATTTCTGTCACCTGGACGCTGTTAGCTTCAACTTCCACAGCCATGCCGTCTAGCTCAATTAACAAAATCGCGGCGGCATCGCGCGGGTAGCAGTTTGTGGCCACCACGTTCTCAACGGCATTCAGGCTAAAGTTATCCATCATCTCTAAGCCGCCCGGAATAATCCCGGCGCTGATAATATCAGAAACAGCCTGTCCGGCGGCTTCCACGCTGGTAAAGTCAGCCAGCAGCACCTGAATGGACTCAGCAGTTTTGAGAATGCGGAGCGTAATTTCGGTGGCAATGCCCAGCGTGCCTTCGGAACCCACAAACAGGCCGCTCAGGTCATAACCGGGCATTTCTGCGACCTTGCCGCCCACTTGGGTGACGCTGCCATCGGGCAGCACCAGCTTCAGC
>CASBQH010000406.1 GCA_949127695.1 Synechococcales cyanobacterium PMM_0073 | reverse complement strand
GTTGGGGGAGAGGAGGCTGAGCCAAAATCTGCCCTCCTCTCTGCCTGTCCTCCTCTTCTAAAAAACTATGAAACAACTGACAGCACGTCCCTCCAAAATTGGCAAACGTTGGTGGATGGCGGCATTGATTGGGGTGCCGCTCACAAGCGGCCTACTATGGCTAACGCAATCTGACTGGACAACCCAGCTCCAAGACTTAGGCGGCTTGACCGGGAGTCGGCTGGAGGCACCCTATCGTTACCCGTATCCCGATTCGTTGGCCGAGAGTAGCGCTCCCACAGCCCGGATTGAGCAGGAAATTGCCCACTACCAGCAGGTCGTCCGACAACCCGCCAGCAGTGGATTGGATACTGGGGCGCTGGCGATCGCCTATCTGCAAATGGCGCGCGCTACAGGGCAAGGGCACTGGTATCTATTAGCAGACCAGGCGGCTCAACAGTCGTTCAGCAAACTACCCATCAACAATTCGACAGCGCTGTCGGTGCTGGCTCGGGTGGCGGAAGCGCAGCACGACTTTGCTACCACGCTCAAACTAGCGGGGCAAATTCCTGATCCCAAAGAGGCGATCGCCCTGCAAGTCACGACGAACTTGGCCTTGGGGAAACTGCCTGCGGCCCACCAAGCCGCCCAGCAGCTCGTAGACTTAACCCTTAGCCCCAGCGCCTTTACGCTCCAGGCATTGGTTCAGGTGGCGCAGGGGCAAGATACCGCTGCGCTAAAAAACTTTGATTATGCTCTAACGATAGAAGAGCCAGGAGAACTGAGCACCTCCGCCCGCACCCGTACCCTGCTGGGGCGGTTTTATTACGAACGGGGACAGTTGGGTCTGGCCAACGACCTCTACCGCGAAGCCCTGCACATTTTGCCCAATTATCCGGCCGCTCAAATGAACCTAGCGCAGCTAGAAATTCGGCGTCAGCACTATGGTGCTGCCGATCGGCACTATACCCAACTGAGCGCCGCCTCAGCCGGAGCCAGTACCGTTTACGACCCGCTGGTGCTGCGCGGCAGAGCCAGAGTGAAAGCCTTGCAAGGCGATCGCCCTGCTGCCGAAGCCCTCTGGACTGAAGCAGAAACCCTACTGCGTCAAAGCTTTGCGGGTACCAGCGGGTTTACCCTCGGGCACCGCCGCGACCTAGCCAGACTGTTACTAGAGCGCGGCAATCCTAGTGATACTGCCGAAGCTGTGTCGCTAATGCAAACCGAAGTTACCCGCCGCCGCGATGCTGAAACGTTAGATACCTACGCGTGGGCACTCGCCACCCAAGGCCAATGGCAACAGGCTCAAACGGTCGTAAAAGAAGCGATCGCCCTCGGCACCCGTGATGCCACTCTATTCCATCGCGCCGCCACCATCGAAACCGCCCTCGGCAACCCCACCCAAGCCGCCACCTACCGCCAACAAGCCCAAGCCATAGACCCCAATTTTGACCAGCAGGCTCAGCAGGCCGCAGGGTTAGGAACAGGCTTGGGCAGCTAAGGAAGGAGAAATCTATATCCTCCGCTTCCTGTAGCTTGTTTTTCGGAACGAGTACGGCAAACCCGTCAGCCTTGCCTGCGCCTTGTGCATACATCCTTCATCTTTTCCCTCCATGCGTTACCCCCTTCTCAGCATTATTTCTTGCCTAGGCGCAATTCTGCTCTGGCTTGGTTTGGCGGCTCCCAGTCAGGCACATTGGGCTGACCTGGCCGTTGTCGAAATTCAGGTAGAGGCAAAATCAACCCAACTGACGCTGACCTTCCCTACAGGCTTGGTTGCGTTTGCTGACGATGATCAAAGTGGTCAGCTTTCAGCCGCCGAAGTTCGAACCCATGCAGCCGATCTCCAAACCTTTCTTAATGAGCAAATTCAGCTTACCGATAGCGCAAATCATCGCGGGGTGTTGACGGTTCAATCCGTAGATGGCGTTGTGCTACCCCCCAGCATTCAGGCCGCACCCAATAGCCACAGCACCTTGCAGCTAGACTACGCCTGGGAAAACCCGGTGCGCGGGCTGAAGATTCACTACGGGCTATTTCTGCCAGGTGTTTCCACGGCTAGCTGCTTGGCCACTATTTTGCAAGATGGGCAGCTTAAAACATTTTTGTTTACACCCAAACAGCAGACTTTTGCGCTAACTCCTGGGCTGCCAGGATTTGCGGGAGCAGAAGCAGTATTGGCGATCGCCGCTGCCGTAGCTTGGGGTGCGATTCATTCGATGTCGCCCGGTCACGGCAAGACGATTGTGGGGGCGTATTTGGTGGGTGAACGGGCAACGCCAAAACACGCCATGTTTCTGGCACTGGTCACGACCATCACCCATACGATTGGGGTGTTTGCCTTGGGCCTAGTGACGCTGTTTGCCGCGCAGTACATTGTGCCCGAGCAGCTATACCCTTGGCTCAGTTTGGCCTCGGGTGCCTTAGTGATCAGTATTGGGGTAAATTTGTTCCGCCGCCGCCGCCAGCGATCGCATTCTCACTTACCAGCACCCAGCCAGCACAGTCACAGCCAGCACAGTCACAGCCAGCACGGTCACAGCCAGCACAGCCACACGCCTGAGCCAAGCCCGAGCCACGAAACCCAAGCTGGCAATGCCTACGCCTACGCCTATGCCC
>CASBQH010000405.1 GCA_949127695.1 Synechococcales cyanobacterium PMM_0073 | reverse complement strand
GTGCGCGTCCATCCCACCCTGCTGCCCCAGACCCATCCGCTGGCTAGCGTCGGCGGTGTCTACAATGCCATTTTGATTGAAGGTGAGCCGATTGGGCAGGTGATGTTTTTTGGGCCGGGAGCGGGGGCAGGACCCACGGCTAGCGCGGTGGTGGCCGATATTCTCAACGTGGCGGCTATTTTGAAAGTAGGCCGAGCGGCGCTCCAGCCCAACGGACAACCCTTGCTCGACCCGCTTTTGGCCTGTTCGCACCAGCGCTACTGCGAAATTGCCCCAATTGAGGCGCTGGTGACGCGCTTCTACGTGCGGTTTTTGGTCAAGGATAGTCCCGGCGTGATTGGCAAGCTGGGCACCTGCTTTGGCGCGCATCAGGTGAGTCTAGAATCGGTGGTGCAGATTGGCCTGCGCGACCAGATGGCCGAAATCGTCGTGATTACGCATGACGTGCGCGAGGGCAACTTCCGAGAGGCGCTGGCCGAAATTCGCCAGTTTGATCGACTCACCCAAATTTCCAGCGTACTGCGGGTTCTTTAGCTTGATTTAGCAGCCCGATTCAGCAGCCCGATTCAGCATCTCTATTCAGCCCGCAGCCGCGTCACCTTCAGCGTAAATTGCCCCACGCCCTGTCCGGCATAGGGATTGACGCGAATAATATAGTCTCCGGGCTTGGTGATCCGGGCAAACAGCATGGAGTTGGTCGAGCCGTCGGGCGCATCGTCGTTTTCGGCGGCAGTCGTGCCGTCTGGCCCCAGCAGCGTAATGATGGTGTCAAATTGATCGGAGGTCAGATCCATCACCACCTGTTCGCCACCCTTGAAGCTGACCATATAGTCACGGGCAAAGCCGCCGCTGCCGGTCGGAATATCTTTGTCGGTCAGGCTGTCAGTGACTTGGCCGTTGGCGGGCAGCGGAATCGGGTTGTAGAGCGATTGAGCGCTAGCAATTTGAGCCTGGAATCCCCCCAGCGTGCCCACTATGCCCAGCAGACTGGCCAGCAGCCTCAAGCTCAGCGGCGGCATAGTTACTGAAGATAACGCCGAAGCTGATCCGAGAGAGTTGAACTTAGACACCACAAAATTCCTCATAGATAAAAACCGCCATCCCTTACCAAAGGCAGAAATGCTAAAAACCGAAGTTGTTCTTCAATTTTGTCAATTATGACCTATTTGAACTGTTCTGCCGAGTGCCGTCACGGTCTGGCTGGCCAGAATTCCTCAGCTGAATTGAGCCAAAGCTGATTAAACTAGAAAGGCCGTTTCTCTCTGGGTAACCGCTATGGCTGCCAATGTTGAAGTTTATACCTGGAGCACCTGTCCGTTCTGTATCCGAGCCAAGGCGCTGCTAGACAAAAAAGGCGTTGAATATACCGAATATGTAATTGATGGCGATGAGTCAGCCCGCGCTCAAATGGCCGAGCGAGCGAGCGGCAGACGCTCCGTGCCGCAGGTATTTGTCAATGACCAGCATATTGGCGGCTGCGATGATCTCTATGCCCTCAACGCCAAGGGTGGACTTGATCCGCTGCTGGCGGGTTAAGGAGAGAACCGCGTGAACCTGCTTTTTATTATTGATCCAATTGAACGGCTAGATCCCGGCCATGATAGCAGCGTCGCCATGATGGAGGCGGCTCAGGCAATGGGGCATCAGGTTTGGATTACGCAGGCTGATCAGCTCAGCGTGATTCAGGGGCAGGCTTGGGCAACGGCTCGCCCCGTACAGCTCAATCACGCTGAGCTGGTCGAAGGGCGCTGGGTGGCTCCGCAGCCCTGGTTCAGCCTAGAAGACAGCCGTCTGCTCTGCCTTGAGACCGTCCGCGCTGTCTTCATGCGGACTGATCCGCCTGTCACCATTCCCTATCTTTACGCCACCTACATTTTGGATGCGGTAGATCCAGCCAAAACCCTGGTGGTCAATCTGCCCAGCGGCATCCGCGCCGCCAACGAAAAAATGTATGCGCTCCAGTTTACTGACGTAATGCCGCAGACGATTGTCAGCCAAGACAAGCAGGTGATCCGGAAATTTGTCGAGCAGCATGGGGCGGCGGTGATCAAGCCTTTGGGCGGCAAGGCAGGTGAAGGCATTCTGTTCATTACTCCAGATGATCGCAACTTTAATTCGCTGATTGAAATCAGCACGCTGGGGCGAACTCCAGTGATGGTACAGGCTTATCTGCCCGCCGCCAAAGAAGGTGATAAGCGAATTATTTTACTAAACGGCGAGCCGATTGGAGCCGTGAACCGAGTCCCGACGGGCAAAGAATTTCGCGGTAATATGGCAGTCGGCGGCAGGGCGGCTCAAGCCCAAATTACCGACCGCGAGCATGTCATCTGCGAGCTTGTGGCTCCAGCGCTCCGGCGCGACGGCCTTTACTTTGTCGGCATCGATGTGATTGGCGGCTACTTAACTGAGGTAAATGTCACCAGCCCCACTGGCATCCGCGAAATCGATCGACTCGACGGTGTGCGGCTCGGCCAGCGCGTAATTGAATGGATTGAACAGCAGAAGCCAGCTCAGCCGGTATCGTAAAATACGATATCTCGGTTTTGCTTCGAGTAGCTTCGTAACAGCTCGTAAAACAGCTCACAAAATTGAAATTTACAGAACAGAGAGAGGATCATCAGATGAACCAGCCGCCTGATTTACTGCAAGCGCTCTCTAGCCTGAATCGGCGCAGGTTTATGCAAAGGCTGGTGCAATATGGCGGTCTGGCCGCAGGCAGTGGCGTGCTGACCGCCTGTGCTAGCCAGACTACTAGCCCACCTGCTAGCCCATCTGCCTCACCATCTGCCTCACCAGCCGCAGGCTCTGCCAGCCCGACTGGCGAACTCAAAAAAGTTACCTATGGCACAAATTGGTACGCCCAGGCTGAGCATGGCGGCTTCTATCAAGCCGTGGCGACCGGCATTTACAAAGACTACGGCCTGGATGTGACGATTAAAATGGGCGGCCCGCAGGTAAACGGCACGCAGCTGCTAATGGGCGGCGCAATTGACTTTTTTATGGGCTATGCCTCTGACGCGCTCAAGGCAGTCCAGGAAAATATTCCCAAAGTTACTGTAGCTGCTCTGTTTCAAAAAGATCCGCAGGTGCTGCTGGCGCATCCTGAAAGTGGCGCTAAATCGCTGGCAGATCTAGAGGGTAAGCCGATCTTTATCAGCGCTGCGGCCATCACCACATTCTGGCCGTTCCTCAAGGCCAAATTTGGCTATACAGACGCTCAAAAGCGCCCCTATAACTTCAATCCTGCCCCTTTTCTGGCCGACAAAACTGCGGTGCAGCAGGGCTATCTCAGCTCTGAGCCGCTGGCGATTAGAACCGAAGGCGGCTTCGAGCCCATCGTATTTCTGCTGGCCGACTATGGCTATGAGCCTTATTCAACCACAATTGAATGCCGCCAGGAAACCATTGACCAAGACCCTGATTTGGTGCAGCGGTTTGTCGATGCTTCGATCAAGGGCTGGTATAGCTACCTAAACGGCGATCCGGCTCCGGCTAACGCGCTAATCAAAAAAGACAATCCTGAGATGACAGACGCGCAGATTAAATATGGCATTGAGAAAATGAAAGAATACGGCATTGTAGTCTCAGGCGACGCCGAAACGAAAGGGATTGGAGCAATGACTGACGAACGCTGGAAGTCGTTTTTTGAAACTATGTCTAAGCAGGGCATTTTCCCCAGCAGCCTCGACTATCGCAAAGCCTACATGCTGAAGTTTGTGAATAAAGGCGTAGATGCTTACAAAGTTTAGCCATAGTATATTCAGCCATAATATAGCGACGCTCACTTCGGGTTAAAGGCTTCCCTACATGGCTTCGGCAATTACACTCAGCAACGTCAGCAAGATTTACAAAAACGGCACGACGGCGCTGCAAGATCTTAATCTCAGCGTTGAAAACGGTCAGTTTGTCAGTCTGCTGGGGCCTTCAGGCTGTGGCAAGAGTACGGTGCTGCGGATTATTGCTGGCTTGGGTGACATGAGCAGCGGCCAGCTTTACTGGGGAGATCAGCAGATCAAGCGGCGCTTGGCCTTTGTGTTTCAGGAGGCGGCGCTGATGCCTTGGGCAACGGTGGAAGCCAACGTGCGGCTGCCGCTGAAGCTGGCGGGCGTCTCACAGGCTGAAGCCGCAAAATTGGTGAAAGAAACGCTGAAGCTGGTGGCGCTAACCGGCTCGGAGCATGCCTATCCGCGTCAGCTGTCGGGCGGCATGAAAATGCGGGTGTCAATTGCGCGGGCGCTGGTGACAAAGCCCGATCTGCTGCTGATGGATGAGCCGTTTGGGGCACTGGATGAAATGACCCGCAGCCGCCTCAACAGCGATTTGCTCACGCTCTGGCAGCAGAAGCGCTGGACGGTAATATTTGTGACGCACAATATCTATGAGGCGGTCTATCTCTCGAATCGGGTCGTGGTGATGGCAGCGCGTCCGGGACGGGTGGTGGCAGATCTGCCAATTGACGCGCCCTACCCGCGCACCGAAGCTTTCCGCACCACGCCCAGCTTCAACGAATATTGCCGCAAGCTGTCACAGGCACTGGCTGAGGCCACTGGCGATAGGTGAGCGGTTCTCCGATCTTAAGCTGTCTGACTGGATTGAGTGATAGCCTGCGGCGTAAGAGCCTACCTAATGCGCTATTGCGCCAGTGCAGCGGGTCTGGAATAGAGCGCATAGGCCAATAGCGGCGTTGCACGACATTGCTGAGCTAGCGGCTCCAGTTGAGCGGTCGCATTCTAACTGCATTTTAACTACGTTATATCTATACCTTCTTTGTTCGCTTTTTTATCTTAATCGGCTTCACCACTACAGTCTTGCCATGCTGTGATAGCGTATATAGAATATGATCTAATCCAACTGCCTCTGCTGCTCCTGCCGCCGCATAGGCTAGCGATTCCTGCGCCATTGCCAAGATTTCAGCCCGGTGTAGCGGCAGCTCTGCCAGTCCCGGCCAGTTAATTTCAGCCGAGAGCGGCACCTCTGGCGGAAACGCCTGTCGCCAAATTTCGGCGCGAGTTGCGGCATCCGGCAGCTCAAAGTAAATGCAGCGATCGACCTGACGCTGCCAGCAAAGCTGCACTGCCGCAGGCTGCGTCACGCCAAATAGAGTAATGGCTGGCAGCCGTCGCCGCTCTGCCCAAAACTGATGCAGCAGCGCTGTGGAGAGCAAGCTAGAGCGCTTTAGCCACAGCTCAGCCGCCTGAATGAGCAAAACCGAGGGAGCGACCGTCGTGATCTCTTTCAACAAATCAGCATAGTGCAGCGGATCAAGCTGCGCCAAATCAACTTGCAGCAGCGACTTTTTCAGGCCATCTGCTAGGGTCGCCGCCACCAGCCCCTGATCAGCCTCTTGGGTTCCGATTAGCAGCGCCAGCAGTCCGGGCGGAGCCAGCGTTTTGGCCGAGAGCTGCCACTGCTGCATCGCCTTTAAGTAGCCCTGAATCCGCTGCTCCATGCCCTGCAAACTGGCCTGCGTTGCGGCGGGTAAAGTAGCCGCCAGCGCTGGCAAATTCTGAGGCAGCGGCTGTGGCTGAAGCCATTGCAGCTGGGCGTTCCGAGACACAACTCTCACCTGTGGGGTAGGGCTAGCAACGCCGTGCATGGTCAGCAGCTCCTCTAGGGCTTGAGCAGTGGGCTGCTCGGCCAGCAAATAGTTCACCAGCGGCGCGGCTAGCTTTAGCGGCGCGTTGAGCAAACTATTGGTCGTGCCTGAGGGCATCAGCAGCAGCTGGTGGCGCAGCAGCCGCGAATTGCTGACTAAGCCCTGGCGCGCCTGCCGCCATTCCTGATCGCTTTTGCAGAGCAGCCGCAGCGCCAGATCGAGCGTGGGCAGGTCGCTTTGGCTCTCTTCTTCGCCCTGCAAAAAGCGGTAGAGCTTAGCATAGCGGCGGTTCACTTCGGGAGCCAAGCTCATTAGCACCAGGTTTTTTTCAAAGGCAGATAGCCCCAACCGCTCGCGCAGGCTGGGCAACGCCAGCAAAATTCCCTGCTGCTGCGCCGACCGAATCTGAGCTTCGAGCTGCGCCTGATAGCCGAGTTTGGAGCCGCTGCTGGGCTGACGATATTCGTCGTAGGCGGCGTTGCCCTCAGCAGTGATCAGCCCCTTCCACCAGTGGCTGGTAGCCTGATCGGTTTTGGACTGAGCAATTCGGTCAATCTCTTTGGCCTCTTTGCGCTGCTTAGCTGCTGCCCCCATCAGCAATCGGTCGAGCCAATGCAGCTCGGTGCGAAGATAGGCCCAGTTGTCAGCAAATCCATCGGCCTGTTCGGCTGGCATGACGGGTGCGGGTAACTTTACTCACTCTAATTATGGACTCACTTTATTGTGGCCTGAATTCGGTGATATTGGCAGATTCAGGCTGACGTGAATTGATGAAGATTAGATGTTGCGTGAACTGCATGAGCCTATGTCCCTGATCGCAGCATTCCGCTAGCCGTTGACACTCGAATGAGCTGCGGGAGGAGCGCAGGCGAAATTCAGCTCGGATCAGGCTGAGCTTACGCCTCCGCTTCTTCCTCCACCAGCGCTTCTTCGGCTAAAGGCGGCACCAGCGCCACTGCAATAATCGCATCGTCGCTGTCCAGCTTTTGCACCCGCACGCCGGTCGCGGCTCGCGACTGCTGCGAGATGGCGTTGACGCTTTGGCGAATAATGATGCCGCGACTGGTAATCAGGATGATCTCATCGTCGGCGTTGACAATTCGCAGCGAGGCCAGCCGATCCCCAGCCTTGCGGAACTTAATCGAGCGCAGCCCCATCCCTGCCCGGTTTTGCAGCCGGAACTGCGTCACCGGCACTCGCTTGCCCAAGCCGCCCGTAGTAATCACCAGCGCCCAAGGTCCTGGGCTGCTTTCAGCCTCCAGCTCTTCGCCATTAGGTTCCTCTATGCTGCTTTCATCAGCCGTATCAAGTGCTATATCCCCAGACATATCTAGATCGGCATCGGCAGCCTCCATCACCTCGGCAATTTGAGCCACCACTTGGCTGGGCAAAATATCCATGCTGATTAGCTCATCGCCCTGCTTCAGCGACATGGCTCTGACGCCGCGCGTCGGGCGACCCAGCGGACGCAGCTGATCGTTGGTGGCGCGATAGTGAATCGCCATCCCCAGACGAGAGCCAATCATGATGCTATCTGCAATCCGCGCTAGCCTCACCCAGCGCAGCTGGTCGCCTTCTTCAAGCGAGATGGCAATTAGGCCATTGGCGCGAATGTTGCTAAAGGCAGAGAGCTGCGTTTTTTTGATGAAGCCCTTTTGGGTGAGCATCACTAAATACTCATCGTCGGTGAATTCTGTCACCGAAACAATCGAGGTCACTTTCTCAGCGTGCGAAATCGGCAGCATCTGGACGATGGGAATGCCGCGTGAGGTGCGTGAGCCAATTGGAATCTGGTAGGCTTTGAGGCAGTAAGAAATGCCCCGATCGCTGAAAAACAGCACGTTGTCATGATCGCAGCAGGTGAGAAAATGCTCAACGCCATCATCGTCTTTAATCCGCGCTCCGGCCTTACCTCGCGTGGCGCGACTCTGAGCCTCAAACGTATTCACCGGCATCCGCTTGATGTAGCCTTGCTCGGTCAGCATAATGATCGCCTGCTCGTTGGCAATCAGGTCGGTATCTAGAATCTCGCCGTCGGCGCGTTCGATTACCGTGCGGCGTGGCGTGGCGTGAACGGCTCTGATCTCTGTCAGTTCAGTTTGAATAATCTGCAAGATCCGCTCACGTTTAGCCAAAATATCTTCAAGATCGGCAATCTTTAGGCTCAGAGCTTCATGCTCCTGCTGAATTTTTTCAGCCTCAAGCGCCGTCAACCGCCGCAGCTGCATTTGCAAAATTGCGTCGGCCTGGGCATCTGAGAGACCGTAGGTTTGGATCAGCTCTTGGCGAGCGGTGGGGGCATCTGCCGAATGGCGAATCAGGTGAATGATCGCATCCAGGTTTTGCAGCGCAATCAAATAGCCCTGCAAGATATGGTCTCGCTCTTGGGCTTTGCGAAGCTGATACTGCGTGCGGCGCGTAATTGTCTCAATTCGGAAGTCTAGAAAGACTTGCAGCGCTTGTCTCAGGCCGATGGTTTGCGGTTCGCCGTTCACAATCGCCAGCATGTTGACGCCAAAGTTAGTCTGAACTGGCGTTTGCTTATAAAGATTGTTGAGCACGACTCGCGCATAGGCATCGCGCCGCAGCTCAATCACCACGCGCATCCCGTCGCGGTCGCTCTCGTCGCGGATGTCCGAGATCCCTTCGAGCCGATGCTCGTTCACCATCTCGGCAATCCGCTCAATTAGGGCGGCTTTGTTGGTCTGGTAGGGCAGCTCGGTAATAATAATGGCATCGCGATCGGGGCGGCCTCGCTGCTCTAATGTTTCAATGGTCGCGACACCGCGCATGGTGATGGAGCCGCGCCCGGTCTGGTAAGCATCTCGGATGCCGCTGGTGCCCAAGATCTGACCGCCCGTGGGGAAGTCTGGCCCTGGAATATACTGCATCAGCTCTAGGTCGGTGAGCTCAGGATTGTGGATTAAGGCGACAACGCCATCTAGCAGCTCTGAGAGATTATGCGGCGGAATGTTGGTGGCCATGCCGACCGCAATCCCAGAAGAGCCGTTAAGCAACAGCTGCGGAATCCGCGACGGCAACACCAGCGGCTCCTGCTGTGAGCCGTCAAAGTTGTCGGTAAAGTCAACGGTATCGGCTTCAATATCTTGCAGCAGCGCGTTGGCGGTCAACGCTCGCAGGCGGCACTCGGTGTAGCGCATGGCCGCAGGCGGATCGTTATCAATAGAGCCAAAGTTGCCATGACCGTCAATCAGCGGATGGCGCATTGAAAAATCTTGCGCCATCCGCACCAGCGCGTCATAGACGGCAGTATCGCCATGCGGATGGTATTTACCCAGCACTTCTCCCACCACGCGGGCGCATTTGCGGAAGGGGCGATCATGCGCCAGACCCAGCTCATGCATGGCGTAAAGAATCCGGCGGTGAACCGGCTTTAGCCCATCTCTCGCATCTGGCAATGCCCGCCCCACAATCACGCTCATGGCGTATTCTAGGTAAGAGCGCGACATTTCGTTGCGAAGATCAGTCGGGACAATCCGGTCTTGAGGCGGTTCTGGGGAGAAGGTCATATCCTATAAAAAACTCCAAACCTATATGTTCTTAGCCCTGGGTACTTTTAGCTGCAAACAGCCAGATTTAGCTGCTTGGCGGTTGCCAAAGTTCCTACTTTACCTCTATAATTCTAGCGCATTTATCTAGAATCAGAGCGCGGCTGGAGTACAGTCAGGAGCAGACTCAGAATCAGCTTTTGCTAGCCCAAGTTAAACTCAATCGCAACCTTTGAGGTGGAAATTAGCCCGATGCAATATGAAGCGTTAAATTTTGCTGAAAAGTTGAGTCTGTTTGATCAAAAATGGACGCCTAAAGTAATCGCTGAGATGAACGACTATCAGTTCAAAATCGTGAAGGTTGAGGGCGACTTTGTTTGGCATGATCATCCAAATACCGATGAGGCGTTTATTGTCTTGGAAGGTAGCCTGCGAATTGATTTTAGAGATGGCTTTGTGAATCTGACGAACGGTGAAATGTATGTGGTGCCAAAGGGCGTGGAGCATAAGCCCTTCGCGGCGCAAGAGGTGAAAATGCTGCTGATTGAGCCGCGTGGAGTTGTGAATACAGGGCAGGAATCTGGCGGGCTAACTGCCGAAAACGATGTCTGGATATAGGAGCAGATCACCCAGATTAGAGCAACCCAAGCTCGATCTAGCGCTCATTCCAGCGCTGGCCTTCTAACTTGACGCGCAGTTCGTCTTTGATGCGGCTGAGAATTGAGGCTTCGTCCAGCGAGGCCAGAATCCGATCTACCACAGCTTTTGGGCCGTCTGGCCCCCAGGTTGCGCCGTTAGCCAAGTAGGTTTTGGCGACTTGGCCAATGCTGTAGGAGGCGACGCCGCCAATGCTAGCCTGGGTGAGCGAAATTGCCATATAGGGCAGCAGCGAAGCCCCGCCTGTGGCCGGAGCGCTCAGCCCCAAAAAGCCCTTGAGCGAGCCTAAGCCCAAAATTCCCAGCAGTTCGGTGGCTGTGACGCTGCCCATGCTGAGCAGAATTTTTTGCAAAAGCTCAACTGCGCCCTGCTGCGTCATGGTAATCCCATAGAGTCGCGACAGGGTGAAAATCATTGTGCCGTCAATGATGGCACTCGTGAAAATATCCAGAACTGTAATCGGGTTGATTGCAATCGCCACCGCTTTGGTCATCACGGTATTCCAGATAACTTGATCGGCGCTGCGGTTGCGGATGGCCATTTTGCGCTGCACTACCTGCTCATTAATATCGTCAGCATAGAGCATAGTGTTTAAGGCAACCAGCGATTTGCCTTCTCGATCCAGTATTTCCAAAATTCGCAGCTTCAGTTCGCTCACCTGTGCCGCGCCTCGGCTGAGCTGAGCGCTGAGCTGACCGTCTGGACGGCGGACGGCTTGGGCAACCAGCGGTGAAGCAGCAGCCATGACAATTTCGTCGGGGGAGAGCAGTTCGCGCAGGCGCTCGTCGCGGATTTTTTCGTAGATCGCCTGTCGATCGGCCTGCGGATATTGATCAATTTTGTTAAACACTAGCAGCATCGGCTTGCTGGCCTGCCGCAGTTCTAAAAGTGCCTGAAACTCAATGTTGGTAATATCTCCCGCCACCACAAACAAAATTAAATCAGCCTGCTTAGCCAGCTCTCGCGCCAGCCGTTCGCGGGTTTCGCCATCCACTTCGTCAATGCCGGGACTGTCAATTAGTTCAATCGCCGACTGGCCGCTGCCCGGTAGCGCCACCCGCAAAATTTCGCTGCCGCCGCCCCTTGAGCTGCCTACCGCTTCGCGGCTAACGCGCCATTCGGCAGATTGCACGGTTTGAGTCACGCCATGCGTCGGCCCCGTTTCAAAAATCTCCTGCCCCAGCAGCGCATTTAGCAACGAAGACTTGCCGCGCCCCACCATGCCAAATACGGCAATCTGAATCACCTGTCGCTCTAGCTTATCCAGCATTCGATCCAGGCTGGTGAGTTCAGCTTCTAGTCCAGCCCGTTCGCGAGCCGAGAGATCGAGCTTGCCCACCAAATCGCGCAGGACATCCTCGGCCTGCCGGTAGTTGAGTTCGGCCTGGACATCGCCCAGCTCGCTCAAAATTTCGGCCAGTTCGGCTTCGCTCAGCGCCGATTCACTAATCTTTTTGAGCGCCAGCTCAGTCTCAGCCGGGACAATCTCAACTGAGACTGGATCTGCGGGCGTCAGCTCTTCAGGCGTCAAGCTGGCCTCCGGAGGGCGCTAGTGAGCAGGGCGGCATAGGGCGTCTGGTGAAGATGCGCTTTCTGGGCAGAGCCAAACAGCTGCATTTTGTCCATTACGACCTGCTGCATTGCCGCAATGGAGTCTTCCATGCAGGGAATTAAGTCAGCGTCGCTGGCCGCGCAGCGCTCTGATTTGAGCATGGTCATGTAGGCTTGCCGCACTTCGGTATTGACGTTAAATTTGCAGACCCCCAGCTGAATTGAACGGCTGATCATCTCGGCAGGCAGGCCAGATGCGCCATGCAGCACCAGCAGCGTGTCTTCGCCCAGGTTTTGCCGAATTTTGATCAAACGCTCAAAGTCGAGTCGGGGTTCACTTTTATATTCACCATGCACGTTGCCAATCGTCACGGCCAGAGTATCCACTTGCGTTGCCGCAACGAAGGCTTTAGCTTCAGCCGGATCAGTCATTTTGGCTTCTTTTTCGGCCACCGATAGTCCATCTTCTGTGCCGCTAATCCGACCAATCTCGGCTTCCACTATTGCGCCATACTGATGCGCCAGTTGAGTCATTTGGCGGGTAAACTCTAGATTCTCGGCATAAGGCAAATGCGAGCCGTCAGCCATCACCGAGTTCATCCCAGCGGCTAAGGCAAACTGAATCGCCTCAGCCGCCGTGCTGTGATCCAAATGCACTGAGATTGGCACGCTGGCAGTGCGCGCGGCCTCTAGACAGAGCGAGACTAGCGGCGAGCCGCCAAACTTAAACGAGCTAGGATGCATTTGCAGCATCGCCGGACTCGAGCAGGCTTCAGCCGCCAAAACAACTGCCCGCACTCCTTCCAGGTTATAGACATTGAACGCGCCAATGGCGTAGATATGGCGACGGGCGGTTTCGAGCAGTTCGCGGGTGGAAGTGAGCATAGCGATTAAGCTAGAGCGGAAGGGGTATTGCCTTGATTTTAACGCTAGCCGCACTCGATTGGCTTAGCGCTCCAAAATCTGCCTGAAGCCAGACCTTGAGATCGCCTGAACGTGATAGTTTTTAGCTAGTTTTTATTGCAAGCTGAGGGCATGATCTGTGGTTCCAATTCGTGACGACAACCCGACCCGCAATCCAGCTTATGTCACCTATGCGTTGATTATCATCAATGTTTTGGTGTTTATCTATGAAGCCACACTGATGGGGGGTAGCTTAGAGCCGTTTTTTGATACCTGGGCGATTGTGCCCAGCCAGTTCACCGCTAGCCTTCAGGGCAGCTCCAGCTACGCTTTGCCCAGCGAAGCCCTAACGCTAATCACCTCGCAGTTTTTGCATGGCGGCATTCTGCATTTGGGTGGCAACATGCTCTATCTCTGGGTCTTTGGCAACAATGTTGAAGACGAAATGGGGCATACGCGATTCTTGATTTTTTATCTGCTCTGTGGTGTTTTTGCAGGCTTAGCGCAATACTTTTTTGCCGCAGACTCATCGATTCCGTCTCTGGGCGCGAGCGGCGCAATTGCTGGCGTGCTGGGAGCCTATGTGCTGCGCTTCCCGCAGGCGCGAGTTTTGGCCGCAGTGCCAATTTTCATTATTTTCTTCACCTTTCGCGTCCCGGCTATTTTGTTTTTGGGCTTTTGGTTTGTGCAGCAGGCGTTTTATGGCGTCGCCAGCTTTGGCGCACCCACCAATATTGGCATGGAGAGCGGTGGTATCGCCTACTGGGCACATGCAGGCGGTTTTGTGGTGGGCGCAGTTTTGGGGCCGCTGTTCGGGCTGTTTTCTTACAAGGGCGTCAAGCCGTTTGCAAACGAATAGTGATTACATTTGGAGGTTCGCAGATAGATTAAATCGATCAACGCTGAGATTAGGTAACTATCACTGTTGTGACTTGGAGGCTGGTCAGATCAATTTGGCGCATGGCGTGGTTGTTGGTGTCAGCCACGTACAGCCAGTTGCCAGATAGGCTAAGTCCGGCAGGCTCATTGAAGCAGGCTTTAAGTCCTGAGCCGTCTTGCCAGCCGGGATGGCCGCTGCCTGCAATCGTTTGGCAAATGCCAGTTTGCAGATCTAGGCATTTAATTTTGTGGTTGTAGCTGTCGGCGATCCAGAGCTGATGCGGATGACGATAGGCCAAGCCCATGCAGTGCTGGAGCCTGACCGTCTCGCCTTGGCCATCTTGGTCGCCAAACCCTAGCAGACTGCCGCTGCCGCAAAGGCTCTGCGCCTGTGGCGGCGAGTTGAGCGTCACGGCGCGAACGGTGCTGCTCTCACTATCGGCCACAAACAGCTGCTGACCGTCGGTAGCCAAACCGCTGGGCTGAGCAAAGGCCGCGATCTCAACGCCGCCGTCTACCGAGGCTTCAGCGCCGGTGCCGATCCAGCTGCTCAACTGCTGCTGGTCTAAATCAAGTCGCCAAATCTGGTGCGAACCCGCCATTGCAATTAGCAGGGTTTGCTGAACCTGCACCAGATCCCAGGGCGAATTCAGCGCTGTTTCGGGAGTCAGACCGCTGTGCGGATAGATGCTGCGGCTCTGCTGGCCTGAGCCTGCAATTGTAGCCACCTGCTGACGACGCAGATCAATTTTCCGCAGGCAGTGGTTGCCCCGGTCGGCCACATAGAGCTGCTCTGCGCTATCTGCGCTAAAAGCGATGCCCTGCGGTGCAGAAAACTGAGCTGTGGCTGCATCACCATCGCGCAGTCCGGCGCTGCCTTCGCCAAAAATCTGCTGAATCTTGGCCTCCGTGACTGGCCTGCCGTTGGCTGTGAGGCTACGGCTTAGCTCAGTCACCAGAATCCGGTGATGGCCAGTATCTGCAATAAACAGGCGGTTGCCCGCTGGCTCAGCCAGCAGCTTGCCCGGAAACGCCAGCACCGACTCAGCTAGCGGGGCGGGCGCAGCATCCAGTCTGCCTGGGATCAGACTGCCGTTCTGTCGATGCTCCTGCACCAGCTCAGCAATCCGTCGATCTAGGCGCTCCCGATGGCCTTCCCCAGCGAGCTGCTCCACAATATAGCCCGCTGGATCAATCAGCACAAAGGTCGGCCAAGCCCGGATCGCATATTGCTGCCACAGCCTGCGCTCGCTGTCTAAAACCACCGGATGCCGAACGTCATAGCGTCGGAGCGCCTGACGCACGGAGTCTGCGGCTTTTTCTTGGTCAAATTTGGCTGAATGGACGCCGATGACCGTCAGCGTATCTGGATATTTTTGTTCTAAATACGCCAAATCAGGCAGCACATGCAGGCAGTTGATGCAGCAGTAGGTCCAGAAATCAAGCAGCACCATCCGGCCTCTGAGCGCCGAGAGCGACAGCGGCTGGCTGTTGAACCAAATGTAGTCCTGCGGCAGCTGCGGGGCGCGAACATAGCCCATAGGTCTTTGCTAAAGCTGATGGCTTGATGATTCCAGTCTATCTAATAATACTAATAATATGACGAGGTATATGTAAAACTTCAAAATTTTGAATCCACATTAAGATCGCGTTTAGGTATTATCTAGATTATATTGCCGATATCAGAATAGAATTGAACTTTTAGAGGTTATGCTGGTAAACCCAACTTTCTCGTTGAATGGTTACAGCAGTAGCGCTTCTCTCTGTTCCTGCCAACACAGACAGAGTTAGGTTTGCTTAGGTTGTCACGCGCTACAATACTAACCGCAGAACTCACGAGGCGCATATGACCACTCCAGAAGATGTGTTGGCGACCAATCAAGCTTTTTATCAAGCGTTTGAGCAGCTTGACATCAATGCAATGGAGCTACTCTGGTCAAAAAGCCCCAACGTCAGCTGCATTCATCCCGGACGCGCCGCGCTCAAAGGCTGGGATCAGATTCGTTTTTCCTGGGATCAAATTTTTAGGAACACTAAGCAGCTGGAGCTAGCCGCAGATATCATGGCAGTAGAGCTGCGTGGCGCGATTGCTTACGTGGTGCTGCTAGAAAATCTGGTGCAGGTTGTGCCGGAAAAGCGGCTGGAAGTGCAGACGCTGGTGACGAATATTTTTGAACTAGAGGACGGTAACTGGTTTCTGCTACACCGCCACAGCAGCCCGCTCATGCAGTAGCAGCGCAGTAGCTAGAGCGCCCCGATTGCTGCTAATAGCGCTCGATCGGCGTCCTGCTCCGGGTTTTCAGTGGTCAGCAGCTTTTCGCCGTAAAAAATTGAATTTACCCCAGCCATCAGGCAGAGCACCTGCGCCTCGCGGCTAAGCTGGCTGCGTCCGGCGCTAAGTCTGACTCTGGCTTGCGGCATCAAGATCCGAGCAGTAGCGCAGATTCGCACCAGCTCCAGTGGGTCAACCGGAGGCTGATTGGCCAGCGGCGTTCCGGCGACCGCAGTCAGGGCGTTGATCGGCACGCTTTCCGGGTGAGGCGTTAGGTTGGCCAGCACTTCCAGCATTCTGGCGCGATCTAGCCGCGTTTCGCCCATGCCGATGATGCCACCACAGCAGAGCGTGATCCCGGCGCGGCGCACCCGATCTAGGGTTTCGAGTCGGTTGCCGTAGCTGCGCGTTGTAATAACTTGGTTGTAATATTCGGGGCTGGTATCCAGGTTGTGATTGTAGGCGGTGAGTCCGGCACTGGCCAATCGCTCGGCCTGAGCATCGTTCAGCATTCCGGCGGTAACGCAGGCTTCTAGCCCCAGCTGCCGCACGCCGCTGACCATTTGCAGCATCTCGTCAAAGGCTTTGCCGTCTTTGATTTCACGCCATGCCCAGCCCATGCAGAACCGATCTGCGCCGTTCGCTTTGGCCGCTCGCGCCGCTGCCAGCACGGTTTCAACGCTGAGAATTGGCTCTGGCGTCACGCTAGTTTCGTGATGGGCAGACTGCGGGCAGTAGGCGCAGTTTTCGGCGCAGCCGCCCGTCTTGACACTGAGCAAGGTAGCCAGCTGAATGTCGCTGGCGCTGTACTGACGATGCAGGGTTTGCGCCTGATAAACCAAGTCAAGCAGCGGCTGCTGCAAGATATCAAGGATTTCGGCAGCCGTCCAGTTGTGACGCAGAGCGGAAGGAGCGGTAATTTGCGGCATGGATAGAAGAAATTGGGCTGCGGTACTGCAAATCATATCGCAATCGGGCTGCGGCTGAATCTGCCGAGTTTCTAGCTCAGCTTAAGTCTGGGATTCCACAAAGTTAGGCACAGGCAGCTCCTCTAGATGCTTCCAGCAGACGGTGCAGGCGGGCAGATTATGCGTGACGGCATAGGGCTGATGCACGGTATCCAGCCAGTCAAAAAAGGCGCGGAAGTTGTGAGCCACGGTGGCCGGATCGCTCTGTGCATTGCCCAGCTGAAAATGCGGCGACTGATTTTCGACCGCAAACGGACAGGCGTGAAACTGACCTTTGGCCGTCAGCACCGGGTAGCAATGCGGGCAGAGATGGCTATCCTGCGGACGAGCTTCAGCGCCAGTAAACGGATCAACCCCGCGCCCAGAATCGACAATTGCCGGATGGCCAATTGCAATGCTCTCAGGATGCGCCTGCTCATGCGCGGCCAGCAGATTCAGCGACTGTAACGGCATTTGGGGCGCGCCGTCACCTGTGGCAATTGAATAGTTGAGCGAGGCGGTGGTGGTTTGCAGCGGATCAGCAGCCAGAATTTGTAAGAGTTGCTCAGCCTGGATGCCGTTGGAATAGATCACAATTGCGCCCTGGAAGCCTTGCTGCCGCAGATAGCCAATCGCCCAGATCACGTTCTTGGCCTTCAGCGTGGGTTCGCCGCCGTAAAATTTGATCGTGCCCTGCGCGCCCAGTACAACGGTTTGCAAAGCCGCATCCAACAGTTCGGGGCTATAGTCGCTGCCGTCCCCCTGCGGACTGCCAAACACGGTGCAAAAGTCGCAGGCGCGGTTGCAGGCATTTCCGGGATAGAGATGGAGTTCGAGCAGCCGACGATCGGCTTCGATCACCCCTTTGGCGCGGCTGGGGCGTTCTTTAAACTGCATAAACGTCATAGAAATTTCTGGCTTGAGTGGGACATAGCTAAGCTAACGCTTCTGGCTAGATATCTGCGACCTCTTGCAAAACTGAATCAATATCGCGGAAGCACTGCCTAGCTACCGCCGGATTGGTTAAGACAACTCCCTTAAAAATCAGGTTGAAGACTGAATAATCGTTTCTGCACAGATTCAGCTATCTGTTCTTTTTAATTCAAGTATGCTTCTACAGCTTGTGTTATGGACATCGGATAATGACAGGGTTGAGTATCGATGCACAATAGACTCTGGAGATGCACCATCTTGAAATGCTCGGATCACAACTTCTAGCAAACCCCTTGAATTGCCAACTCGAATCGCTCCGGTTTCATCTTCACGCAGCGGAGGTACCTCACGCTGTAGAGCAAGGCTCATGGGTTCATCTCCCGTTCCAGGTACAACATGATCGCAACCCAACTTAGATAGAACGCCGTATTGTGGGCAAAAGCAGCGGCTCCTCCAGAGACTCACGGCTCAACGACCCGATTCAGCAACAGCAGATTGCCATCACCACAGGGCAGTGCTTTCGTATTCGAGAACTCTGCTCCTATAGTTTAAGCTGCACCATACTCAGTGTATTGCCGCTTGTAAGGTGGCTGTAATCCCAACACAATGTCCTCTCTCGGCACGCCCATCTCAACCAATTCTTCAGCAGAGTTCTGATCTGTTGAATTCTGCTGAAGCCAGATTTTTTCGCCTTTAATATCAAAATGCACTACGCAACGATAAACTCGGTTGAACTGCTGCCAACCCACATTCATCCACTGATAATGATCTCGTTCGGTGTTAAAAATGAGCTGCACTTCAACCTCGTCAGTTGAAACATCATCTTTGGCATACTGAGTCAGTAATTTCTGAACGCATTCCCGGTACTGAGTTACTTTGTCCATTGCACAATTACCTCGTTGGCTGGGTCGTACACAATGATTAAGACCTGATACCGTTGTACCGCAATTTGCGTAAATTCGTGCTGAAAGAACGTTTGGTAAGCATCAATTGGCACAGTCAGGTACTGAGCTTGCCCTAATAAAGTGGACAGTTTAACTAAGCGGCTGCGGGGCGAAATTACTGGCGCTCAGCTCTGGCGAGAATTAAAGCTGCACCATCAGCTGGGCGTCACCAGAGGCACATTAGGCTAAACGCCTCAACTTCTCTCTTTTTGAAGATGCTGCTCAGCGCCAGCTTTGTTTAGCTGAATGCAGTGAATCTTTGAAAGCTGGAGTGATTAAGCGATGTCAGACCCAACATCAGATCAAGCGCGGAACCGCAGTGCTAGCGAGCTAGAGGCTGAGCTGGATACTGAGCTAGACGCTGAGCTAGAGCATGAGGCCAAATTCCCTACCCCGTCTTACGGCACGGGCATTCATGACCAGCCGCAATTTGCCACCGGCATCTACGACCGGATGAAGAACAATAACGCAGCCAGTCCAGTCCTGACGGGCGGCGATCTAGATGCCAACTGGGAACAGGCCGCAGCGGTCGGCGATGAGGCCGTGGGCGGCACAGCTCCCACGCCTGACATGGATGTAGTAGATGAACTAGGAGCTGCCGTGGGTCTAGAAATGCCGGATCAGGCGTTTCTGCGAACCAACGAAATCTTGGAGCAGCGAGATGATCAGCGCTGGGAGCTGAATCCCGATTCGGCTGATGACGCTGAGGTTGAGCAATCCTAGCGGCTAGAGTGAGGGGCTGGGCGATGGGCTAGATGAACCAGCGGCAGGCGTAAAGGTCTTCTCTTCTACGGCTCCGGGAGCCCCCATTGGCGCAGCCTTGCCGCCGTTGGGGGCAACCTGTACGCCGCCTGCGTTGCCCGCCCTTACTCGGATCTGCTTATCGGCAGTCCAGCTGCGTTCGGCACCTTCTTGCAGCACTTCAGCTAGCTTTACCTCGCCATCTACCTCAATTTCTAGCCAAGACTGAGCCGTGAGCTTGATATCAACCTGCACGGGCTTGGTTTGCGGCGGGCTGGCGCTGGGGGAGACGCTGGGCTGAACTCGCGCCGCCAAACCTGGAGCTGTAGATGAGCTGCTAGCCGAACCGCCAGTTGGTGCAATCGCCTGTGAAACTTGGGGGCGAACTGAATTGGCAGAGTTGGCCGAGCGCCCTACGACATAAGACAGCAGGCTGACTGAAGCCATAATTAACGCCACATAGGCAATATAAAGATGCAGGGGTCGCAGCTGGGCAGCAGGCGAATTTTTCCAGGAGGACTGAGCCACTTGCAGGCTGCGCTGCGCCGGGAACGCTTCGGCAAATTCGCTGCCATCTAAGCCCAGCGCTTCGGCATAGCGACGAATAAAGCCCTGAACATAGACTGGCTCTGGCAGGTGATGCAGCTTACCTTCTTCAATTGCCTTCAGCATTCGCGCCTGAATCATCGTCTGGGCTGCAACTTCTTCCAGCGACAGCGAATTTTCTACGCGAATGTGATGTAGGTAAGCGCCAATCTGCATCAGTCGCTCCACCTGCTCTTGCTGAAGCTGAGAGGTTTCTCTAGATAGGGTCTTCATGGCGCTCACCACAGAATTAATAGACTTGAAACAGGCTTGAACTAAGCTAGCAAAATCACTTCTCTTTTGTGCAGTTTAGCGGGTTTGAGCTGGGGTTTTCTGGTTTACGCGCAAAACTCAGCTGAACCTGCGACTGCAAAAAGCCAATTTCGGATAAGTGTAGCAGGCGATACTGGCCGCTGACCAACTTTCCCAAGTGAATTGAGCCAATTGCCAAGCGATGAAGCGACTGCACCGGATGCCCCAACTGAGCCGCCACCCGGCGAATCTGGCGATTGCGTCCCTCGCGCAGCACCACCTCCAGACAGCTGCGATCTGACTGAACTTGCAGCAACCGCACTTCGGCTGGGCGAGTGAGGCGATTGTCCAGCAGCAAGCCCTCTTGCCACTGCTGTAATGCCGCCGCCGAGGGCTGCCCTTCCACCCAAACCCGATAGGTTTTGGCCACCGAGTGACGCGGATGGGTGAGGCAGGCTGTCACCGCGCCATCGTTGGTCAACAGTAGCGCCCCGGTGGAAGCGGCATCTAGTCGCCCCACGGGGTGCAGGCCAATTTGCCGCAGCGCAGGCGGCAGCAAGTCAAGGGCGATCCGGCGATTTTGGGGATCGCGGCAGGTTGTGACTATTCCTTCAGGCTTATGCAGCAGTAGATAGACTCGCTCCGGGCGGTTTTGGGGCTGCACTGGCTTGCCGTCTACTTCAATTCGATCCTGCTCTGGGTCAGCTTTTTGCCCGAGTTCGGCGACTGCTCCATTCAGCCGCACCCGCCCAGCTAAAATAATCTGCTCAGCCTGACGCCGAGAAGCAATCCCCCATTGAGACAGAATTTTTTGCAGTCTTTCGGTCATGGCTCAGGCTGATGCGGCAAGGATGGATTGGGCAAAGATGCCGTGAAGCTGGAAGATTTGGCAGGTAGCTCTGCCCGCCAAGGCAGTCTGACTTGCAGCCAAGCTCCGCCCGTCTCAGGATGGTTGTCAGCGCTGACAGTGCCCTGATGTGCCTCGGCAATCTGCCGCACAATCGACAGACCCAAGCCGCTGCCGCCTAGTTCGCGACTGCGCGCCTTGTCGGTGCGATAAAAGCGGTCGAAGATCAATGCTTGCTGCTCGGGCGGGATTCCAATGCCTGTATCACGAAAAGCAACTTTCACCCAGCCCGCGCTGTTCTCCAGGCTCAGGGTCACCAGGCCACCAGCGGGCGTATACTTGATCGCGTTATCGGCTAGATTGAGCAGCACCTGGCGCAAGCGTTCTCGATCACCCCAGACAATGCCCTGATCTTCGCTGCCGAGGCGAATATCGAGCGCATTGCCCCCCTTGCGTAACTCTGCCACTCGTTTGGCCTGTCGATAGACATCTAAGAGCAGCGTATCCATTTCCACGGGCGCCCATTGCAATTGAACTGCCCCGCTGTCGGCCTGTGCCAGCAACAACAAGTCGTTGATCATCTTGTTCATGCGTGCCGTTTCGCTTTCCACTTCGTTCAGCACTTCCTGCACCATTTCATTGTCCAAGTGAACCCGGTCTTGCACAGGCACCCCTGCTGGCGTTGGCAACGCCGTCATCATGCGGCGCAGCAGTTGAATATTACCCTGCACCGTGGTCAGCGGGGTGCGCAGTTCGTGGCTGACATCGGCCACCAAACGCTCTTGCGTCCTGAAGAGCATCTGGATGCGGTCGAGCATATTATTAAAGGTCGCGGCCAACTGGCCAACCTCGCTGACATCATTCGGGATGTTCATGCGTTGGCCCAAATCTTTGGTGCGACTAATGCTGTTGGCCGTCTGCGTAATCGCGCCAATCGGGGCTAAGGCACGGCGCGCCAGCAATGCGCCGATCAGCGCGGCCAGCAGTAGGCTGAGGGTGGTGCCTAAGATCAAATAGCGGTTAATTTGGCGCAATGTATTTTGGACAGCCGCCACCGGCTGAACAACCTGGACGGCGCCCCGGATATGATCATTGATCAGAACCGGGACGCTATAGACCAAGACAGGCCCATTCAGAAAGTTGTCGTAGTAATAATAATTTTGACCTTGGCGAATATAAGGCAGCGCAGCCTTATAATTGGGTACCGGCTTGCTGGCGCCAATCAGATTACTGCTTTGGTCATAGATGCGGCCATTCAGACCGACAAATTGGACACCGACACCGCTGGCAAAAAAATTCAATTCACCCACCTGAATATCAGTGGGATTAATCGTAAAGATATAAATATCGAGTTGGTATTTTTGGGTTAAGGCTGTTGAAACCTCGATCGCCTGGCGTGCCGTATTTTCTTGGGTGCTAAGCCACAAAGTGGTTTCCAACGCATAGTAGACCAAGACGCTGAAGAGGATCAATGTGGCGCCGAGCAACGCAGTATACCAAAGCGTTAAACGAAGACGAATCGTCATAATAAAGTGGAGGGCAGTCGCCTTCTGCGGCTCAACGGGCAAGCCTTGTGGGCTAACAAGTGGACCATTAAGATCGGGCGGGCGAAGTTCGGCGTTACGCATACCGACAGCC
>CASBQH010000404.1 GCA_949127695.1 Synechococcales cyanobacterium PMM_0073 | reverse complement strand
GCTCGGCTTGAGTCGGCTTTAGGTAGCGCGTTAGGACGACTGCGCCCAGCGCCGCTGCACCAATTTGGAGGAAATATCGCTTTTTCATGGCCTTGTCTACTGCTTGTATCTCTAAGTTAAGCGAGCGAGCCAAGATTGAGATGAGTGCGAGCTGAGAATACGCGAAATCCCTCGGAGTCACCCAAAGTCACCAGAGCCACCAGAGCCACCAGAGCCACCAGTTTTGCAGAATGACCGCAAATATTACAGAATGTAACTAGCCTTTGCCTCTGAACGCCTCTCCCTATGGATAACACCGTAATTGATCGGTTGCTAGCAGATCTAAAAAGCAGTAGCGAAACCTGTCGTGAAGCCGCCAGTCGCGAACTCTGGCGGCTCTGGTTTCACCAAAAGGGCAGCTCCGGCATGGAGATTCTTGAACAGGCTCAGGCATTTCTGCAAGCCGGACGGGTGGATCAAGCTGAGCTGATTTTAAACCAGCTGATTCAAGACCAGCCTGACTTTGCCGAAGCCTGGAACCGCCGCGCCGTACTCTGCTATTTGCAAGGCCGTCACCGCCAGTCGCTGAGTGACTGCCAGCAGGTGGTGGCGCTCAACCCGGTTCACTTTGGGGCAATTCACGGCATGGGGCTATGCTATGCCGCCTTGGGCGAATATCTGCCCGCGATTCAAGCCTTCCGGCGGGCGCTCGAAATTCAGCCCTATGCGCTGACCAACCAAAAAATGATTTTGGAATGTACGGCTCGCCTGAGCTAAAACATCAGCCCAGCAGTTTGCGGTTTGATCAAGAGAAGAGTATAGAGAATAGAGAGAAGATGAAATGGCTCCTACAGCATTGATCACAGGCGGATCGCAGGGTAGTGGCAAAGCCACCGCGCTGCTGTTCGCCCAAAAAGGCTACGATTTGGTGCTGGTCGCTCGTCAGCTTGACCGGCTAGAGTCCGTGGCGGCTCAGGTGGAGGCAATCGGCCAGCAGGCATTGGCAATCTCGGCTGATGTGGGCGAGGCGCAGCAGGTGGAGGATCTGGTGCGGCAGGCGCTGGAGCGCTTTGGCCAAATTGATGTGTTGATTAACAATGCGGGCATCTGCCTCACGGGTTCGATGCTAGAAACCACGCCCGCCGACTGGCATCAGATCATGAATACCAACTTCTGGGGCTATGTCCAGATGATTCAGGCGCTGTTGCCGCAGTTTTTGCAACGCGGCAGCGGCAGCATTGTCAACGTTGGCTCCTTTGGCGGCAAAATGCCCCTGCCCCAGATGACCGCCTACTGCGCCAGCAAATATGCCGTGACTGGCCTCACCGATACGCTGCGGCTGGAGCTGGCCAGTCAGGGCATTCATGTTGGGGCTGTGCATCCCGGCTTAATTAACAGCGACTTTTTAGAGCGGGCGCAGTTTCGGGGTGCAGACCGCCAGCAGCTTGAATCAGCTCTGAGGGCGGGCTGGGTGAGTCAGCCTGCCGATATTGCCAAAGCAATCTGGCAACTGGTGGATCAGCGTCGCAGCGAGATTGTCGTGGGACCCGCCGCAATTGCCACCGAAGCCTACCGTCTGCTGCCTGCGCCGATGCAGTGGCTGCTGAGTCGAGCGGGCGGCTAGCTCATCCCCCATGCGACTGGCGCATGGAAAATCTAGAGGCTGATTGGCAAATTCCGAGGTTAAGGCTATATGCTAGGTAGACTTCAGATGCCCTTAGCCTACCCTCAAGTCCAAGGAGTGACCCATGTGTGGAATCGTCGGCTACATTGGCTTTCAAACTGCCAGCCATATTCTGCTAGAAGGCTTACGCAAGCTAGAATATCGCGGCTATGACTCTGCCGGAATTGCAGCACTCTGGCAAGGGCAAATCCACCGCGTCCGCGCCAAGGGCAAGCTGAAAAACCTGGAAGACAAACTCACCGACTGGCAGATTCCGGCAACGCTGGGCATTGGCCATACCCGCTGGGCGACTCACGGCAAACCTGAAGAACATAACGCCCATCCCCATACCGACAGCGCCGGTCGCATTGCCGTGGTGCAAAACGGCATCGTCGAAAACTACCGCGAGCTGCGCGAACAGCTCAAAGCCCAAGGCTGTCAGTTTTACTCCGAAACCGACACCGAGGTGATCCCCAATCTAATCGCCGCTGCGCTGCGGCAACTGCCAGCAGATCAGCCCACGCCGCTGCTAGAAGCCGTGCGCCAAACGGTCAACCAGCTTCAGGGTGCGTTTGCGCTGGCAATTATCTCTGCCGACTATCCCAATGATCTGATTGCCGTGCGCCAGCAGGCACCGCTCTCGATTGGCTTCGGCCAAGGTGAATTCTTCTGCGCCTCAGATACACCCGCCATGGTGGCTCATACCCGCACCGTCCTTACCCTAGAAAACGGCGAAATTGCCCGACTGACTCCCACGGGCGTCGAGGTTTATAGCTTTGCGGGCGATCGGCTTCGCAAGAGCCCGCGCACTCTAGACTGGAACCCGATCTCAGTCGAGAAACAGGGCTTCAAGCATTTTATGCTCAAAGAAATCTACGAGCAGCCCGGAGTGGTGCGAGCTGGACTTGAGGCATACCTAGACAGCGACTGGACGGTGCAATCCTCGCAGTCTCCGATTCGGCTAGGGCTACCCGATGCGTTTTACGCTGACCTAGAGCAGATCCAAATCGTCGCCTGCGGCACGAGCTGGCACGCGGCGCTCATCGGCAAATATCTGCTGGAGCAGCTGGCCCAGATCCCAACGCAGGTAAATTACTCCTCTGAGTTCCGCTACGCACCACCGCCGCTGACGCCGCATACGCTCACCATTGGCGTCACTCAGTCGGGGGAAACCGCAGATACGCTCTCGGCGCTGGATATGGAAAAGCGGCGCAGAGCCGAAATGGGCGGCAAGTTTCAGGCAAAGCTGCTGGGCATCACCAACCGCCTCGACGGCACGATTTCGCAGGTGGCGGACTATCTGCTCTATACCCATGCCGGAATTGAAATTGGCGTAGCGGCGACCAAAACCTTTACAGCGCAGCTCTTGGCCTTTTACTGTCTGGCGCTGGATCTGGCGCATCGTCGCCGCAGCCTACCCCCAGAGCGCTTGGCGCAGATTATCACGCAGCTGCGGCAGATTCCGGCACAGATTGAGTCAATTTTGGAAGTTCAGGAGCGCTATGTCGAACAGCTGGCGCATCGGTTTGAAGACACGCAGGACTTTATTTTTATTGGCCGGGGCATCAATTTCCCAATTGCCCTAGAAGGGGCGCTGAAGCTGAAAGAAATTAGCTATATTCATGCTGAGGGCTATCCGGCGGGCGAGATGAAGCATGGCCCGATTGCCCTGCTTGATGCGAAAGTGCCAGTCGTGGCGATTGCCATGCCCGGTGCAGTCTACGAGAAAGTGCTCTCCAACGCTCAGGAAGCCAAAGCCCGCGACGCCCGACTGATTGGCGTCACGCCAATGAATGATCCGGAGGCAGCTGAAGTCTTTGACGATCTGCTGCCCGTGCCCTTGGTTGAAGAGCTATTGTCGCCATTGCTGACGGTAATTCCGCTGCAATTTTTGGCCTATCACATTGCGGCGCGGCGCGGTCTTGATGTGGATCAGCCGCGCAACTTGGCCAAGAGCGTCACGGTGGAATAGCGGGCAGTTTTATAAATCTTACAAAACTGGATCAATCGCCGCAATCAGCGCATCTAAATAGTCTTCGCAAAACTCTTCGGCCTGCGGCAGCGAAAATCCCCGCTCTAGGGCATAAGCCTCAAAGGCATTGTAGATCATCGCCTCAGCAATTTGGCGCTCCTCGCTGCCCACAGCCCAGCGATATTCAATGCAGCCTTGAATAATTAAATCAGCCAGCTGGCTTTCCCGCTGGAAGTCGGCCATCAGCTGCTCGGCAATACTCTCAATATTCATTTTCCCAACTGACCACGCTCCTCAAAGCTGACTCTGCCGCTGGCGCTGTCCACCACTTGCAGCAAACAGGTGCGGTCTGGATAGACCCGCGCATAGTAAAGCAAATTATCTGGGCGATTTGCGAACTCATAGGTGAAGCTGCCGTCTGGGTTGGCCGTGGCGCGAGCTGCCTGGGCTGGAATCAGCTGCTGCTGCCTGCTGCCAAAGCTGAGGTTCGGCTGTTCCTGCTGCCAAGTCAAGTTGGCCAGATAGCTGGCGGTGATGCAGGCATAGGCTTCGCGAGCGGGCGGTGATGCAGCGGGGGCAAAGAAGGCCGGCGCGGTGAGCACTGCGAAGGGAACCAGGGATTCGGTTGGCGCTGGGCTGCTGGTAATTGGCGCAGATGGCGAGGCGGCAGGGGCGGGCTGCGGCTCGACTTTGAGCAGCGCACAGCTGGTTAAGCCTGCTAGCGCCAGCGCCAGGTGACTCCGCCAAATTTTATGCCAAGCTCTCTGCCAAATTCTGTTTCCAGTCCTATTTCCGACCTGCTTGCCCATATGCTTTTTCGATGGCTTTGTTGGCATCAGTATCGCCCAGATTGTTCAGCTTGCCGCAAAATAAAGAAACCCACTGGCCGCTTTTCTGAGCCTAGACTATGCCGCGACTTCG
>CASBQH010000403.1 GCA_949127695.1 Synechococcales cyanobacterium PMM_0073 | reverse complement strand
GCTCAATCGTTTTGGAAGCCGAACCTGCTGAATCGAACGTGATGAAACGTCCGCCTCGTAACCCTAAGGAGCCGCTGTTTGGTCGAAAAACGATTCGTCTGGCACTTTTGCAAGGATTGGGGAGTTTGGCAATCGTGCTGGTGATCTTTGGGATTTCGGTCTATCGCGAACAAAATGAATTCGAGGCTCGGTCGCTGGCGTTTACTACACTAATGTTAGCAAATTTAGGCTTAATTTTAAGCGAACGTTCCTCATCGCGCCTCAGCATCAAAGTACTCAAATCTCCCAATGCAGCCCTGTGGTGGGTGATTGGGGGCGCACTCATTTTTCTAGTCCTCGTACTTTATGTTCCTTTTTTACGTCAATTGTTTAGCTTCTCGTTTCTAGATCCGATCGATCTCGCGGTCTGTTTAGCGGGTGGAGTCGTTAGCTTACTTTGGTTTGAGTCTTTGAAGTTTCTGAATCGATCTGCAAACACAAGATAGTAACTGCTTATTCAAAATTAGTTACAGTTCAGTCTGCCTTGGCAAACTCTACCTTCAGAAAGATTTAGACTACAGGCGGATCAGATATAAAGAGAATGCTAAAACTCACAAAATCTGTATCTAATGAAACTGAATTATTTCAACAAGGCTCTCTCTTCGATCAAGCGCTGGCTGAGCATTGCTTTCCTCTGTCTGCTGACGGTATCACTTGTGGCCAATGCTCCAGCGCTCGCGGCTCCTCAGCTGCTAGCAGCAGATCTGGGTAATCAGGTGCAGCAGAAAACTCGTGATGATGCAGATAGCGCTAAAGGGTTCATCCAGGACACTGCCAATAAAGTCAAGCAGGCCGCTAACGACAATGCGAGCAAGGTTGATCAAGCCACAGAGAACGACGGCTTCTTGGAGCGCAAAGCCAAAAGCGATCGCAATCTGATTGAAAAGCGCGCCAACGAAGATTCAGCCCGGACTCAAGAAGCTGTAGATGATACCAAGAACGCCATTGAACGGGCAGTAGATGGCATCAAAGATGCTTTCAACTAACCGCACTCAATAAAACTCAAGTAGATCAGCTTATCTGCTCATTGGCTTAATCAATCTCTAAGGTTGAGGTTCTATTTTATACTCTAATCTCTTCTTCCATCTGGAGGGAGAGATCAGAGTATAAGGGCATTGTAACAAGCAGTATATGCAGCAATTTTATCCGTAGGCTACATGAGCTTACACAGCAGCATAAACTAGAACCGGAACTCGCTTATAGGCAGGAGTTCCCGATCGCGTCTCTATACGCGCCTTAAAAATTGCGTTGACCTCTGGATAAAACATTAAGGCCGCACCGGGACGCACAGCTCCGTAAATCACCTCGACCTGCTCTAGCTTGCCAGCATCGCCTTGAACGGTGACAGGCTGATGCTCTTGCCAGCCTGCTGCTTCGGCGTCCAATCGATTGAGTAGAATACAGTTGCGATGCGGCATCCCGCGATATTGATCGCCGTTTTTATAAACGACCGTATTGTGCTGAGAATAGCTGCGCGCCGTCATTAAGGCCAGAACTAGGCCGTTTGCTGTGGCCGATTCAACCCCAAAACTCTCAGGGAGCGGCAGAGTTAGCTGCGGCAGCGGCGTCTCGAACATGCTGGCTTTGCCCGAAGGCGTCGAGAAGTTTGGCTCAGTTAAAATCCGACCGCCAATTGTAAATTCCTCCTGAGTTTGATCAATCGTCGCTATTTTTTCATAGCCCGGAATTGTTTGAGCAATCAGCTGGCGAATATATTGAGGGTTCTGGAGCTCTCGCCAGTTGACGGGATAGGTGCCGTGCAGCCGCGCCGCTAGCTCGGTGAGAAATTCAACTTCAGCAATTAGATCAGCCTGTTTTAAATGCGTCTCGCCCGCGTCGCTTAGTCTGACAAAATTGTTGCCCGATTCAGTCGTGACCTTATAAGGTTGCTCAAATCGATTCAGCACCGGAATCACAATTGTGTTCTGTCGCGCCAGTCCGTGAAAATGGCCGAGGTTAGGCTTAGTAGCCAGATAGATGATTGTGTCAATTTGACTGAGCGCTCGCTTGGACTGAGCCAGATCAGGGTTGGCCGCATAGAGGTTGCCGCCCAGGCAAAGCAGCGTATCCACCTTACCCGCCTCTGCGGCCTCAATTAAATGGCGAGTGTGATAGCCCTTAATTGGACTGAGCGGGCGGCCTAAGAGCTGCTCTAGCGCCTGCTGGATCTCTTGCTTCAGCTCGACAGTCACGCCCATTGAGCCAAACCCCTGAACGTTGGAGTGACCCCGAATCGGCATCACGCCTGCTCCCTGCTTGCCCACATTGCCAGTGAGCAGCGCCGTGTTGCAAATTGCAAAGACGTTATCGACGCTGTTCTGCTGCTGCGTGATGCCCATGCCCCAGCCAAACACCACGCGCTCAGACTGGCCGATGATTTGAGCAGCGGCTTCAAGCTCGGCCTGCGAGACGCCGCAGGTGGAGGTGATGGTTTCCCAGTCGGTGCTGCCAGCCTGCTCCAGCACAGCCTGCCAATTTTCGGTATGCGCCTGTAAATAGTCGAGTTTAATTAAGTTTTGCTGAAGCAGCGCTTTTTGAATGCCGACGAATAGAGCCGTGTCGCTGCCGGGAATCGGCTGAAGATAGAGCGAGGAAATTTCTGAACCGGTGAATAGAGACTTGAGTGGAAAAGCCGGTGAACCAAATTTCACTAGGCCAATTTCCATAATTGGATTAATTACAATAATTTTAGCGCCCTGCTCCCGCAGCTGAATCAGCTCGTTCATCAGGCGCGGCTGATTATAGGCCGGGTTGCCGCCGGCGAGAACAATACAGTCAGCCTGCTTCAGGTTTTCCAGGCTGACTACTGAAGTGCGCGTCCCAAACATCTGTTTGAGTGCAGCAGTAGAGGGGGCATGGCAAAGATCAGAACAGTCGGCTAGGTTATTTGAGCCTAGCGTGCGGAGCAGCAGCTGTAGCACATAGGCGGCTTCATTGGAGGCGCGACCAGAGCTATAGGAAGCTACGCGCTCCGGCGGCTGGCGGAAAGCAGCCTCAGCAATTGAGTAGATTTCTTCCCAGTCGATTCGCTCATAGTGAGACTGCCCCGCCCGCAGAATCATCGGAAAACTCAGGCGTCCGAGTCGATCACATTCCATTGAGCTGAGCTGCTGCAATTGCTGAATGCTACGCTGGGCAAACAGCTGCTTTGGCACAGCGGGCTTAATTTCTGCCGAAATCGCCTCTACGCTTTTCATGCAGCGCTGGAGCTTTTCGCCTGTTTCGTTGGTAAAGCCGCCTTTCTGTCCGCCAGTTCCCCAAGAGCAGGACAGGCAGGCGCTTTTGTGAAACAGGGTTTTCCAGAGCTTGTAGCCTTCTGGGGAGAGCGTATGCCCAGCCCAATATTGAATCACCGGCAGCCCACCGCCTATTTCTGGCATCTCAGCATTGGTCTCGTCATATGGCGGCGTTGGCTGGCTGTGGTGCTGGCTGTCGGTGTTCATGGGTTTAGCGGTTTACATCAACGGTTTGCAGAGACAGAAGATTGCAGTCTGTATGGCAAAATTACCACAAAGGGAGGACTCGCAGATCTATCTGAGGGTTGAGTCAGCTTAGGCTAGAGCGGCTCAGAGCTAGACAGGGGACAGACAACAGACTTCGAGCCGGTCCAATCGGTAAAGCTGTTGACTGTTTGGTAATGTCGCGGCGTTTGTAGCAGCATTTGCCAAGCTGTTTTGGCAGGCAGCAAATTGAATCGATCGGGGTACTCAGTCTTGAGCAGAACCTGGAGTTCTGGATAATAGTCAGAGTTGAGTCCTGGAAAAAGATGGTGCTCAGTATGATAGGAGAAATTGAAATGCAGTAGATCCAGCAGCTGGGGGACGCGGATGGAGACACTGTTGATCAGCGGATCGTTTACCTCAGTCATCCGACAAAGCATATGATTGGTATAGACATAGAACATGACGCCGCTGTAACCTAGCCAAATCGGCAGGAAATAGCTGAGCAGCAGTTTAATCGGATGCAGCCCTAAATAGCTGAGAATGCCAAGGTGAATGGTTAAGATGATTAAAAATTCACCGGCAATTGCCCGACGCTCTTTGGCGCTCACCTGAATCGGAGCGGCTGCATAGGTCGTTTGAGCATGATTAAACAGCAGCACCGCAGATAAATTGCGAAAGGTATGAACGCCCCAGGCAAACCCAATCCCAATCACCAGCCAGAATGGATGCACTTCGGCTGAGGGCACAAACAGATTTTGAATCCATTTTCCCCAGCTAGCAGGCTGCTCAGCCAGATAGTTGCGATCCGGATCATGCTGCGAATTTGTTTTGGCATGATGCTCGCGATTATGCACCGCCTTCCAGAAGGTGGGCGGCGTCCAAAGCAGCGTCAAGCCCAACAGGCTGATCGCTTTTCTGAGCAGCGGAGTTTTGATCACCTTGCTGTGCAGCAGATCATGTGTGGCGAACAGCAGCACGATCACACTGTTGCCCATCCCCAAAGTCAAGGGTAAATAGAGCCAGAGCAAATACCAGCGCCACTGCGGCAAATGATCGGCAATGCCCCAACCCAGCCCAATGATTGCTAAATTTAACAGTAAAATCCAGAGCTTATGCGGGCTGGGCAAAAAAGCAGATGCAGGGAGCAAGGAGCGCAGTCGTTTGGCATAGTCTGCCTGCGTAATCCAGCGCTCCTGTTGAAGAGTAGACATGATAGTTGACAGCCTAGTTGGGGTGATGAGAGCCGCCTCATGCCAAAGTCCAGCCTATCTAACCGTGACATTTATTGCCTTTTGCCAGAACGATTGTTCAAATTCTAGAAAAGAATATTTACAGCAAAGGCTGGCATTCAATCAACGCTAGCGAGATCCTCTGAGAGATATCCTTAGCGTGAAAGATCCAAAGGCAGTCTGTCTGGAGTCAGGCTAGAGTCAGGTCAAAGTCAGGCCAGAGTCACAGACAAAGCTGAGAGCGGCTGCATTTCAGCATAGCAGAATCCTCAGCAGAATCCCAGTTAACTCACCGACAGGCTTGCTATGGGCAGCCTACGAGCAGCCTACAGCAGCCCTCGATAGCGGATAAACAGTAGAATCACTGCCCAAGAGCCCAGCGCTACTTTGAGCGCCACCAAAATATTCAGCAGCGGAATCATGCCGCCGCTAAACAGCGTCCCCAGCCCACCATGCGGCAATTCTAGACCCACTAGCGTCATGACCGACAGCAGAATAAACAGCAGCACCGAAACTTTCTCCCAAACCGCCGCTCTCCAGCGCTGATAGACTGCCTGCATCCAGTCGGCAGGCGAAGTGATGGCCACGAGGCCAATTGCCGTGCCACCTGCCACTCCAGCCGCAAAGCCGCCGCCGGGACTCAAATGCCCCCGAATCGCCAGCTCGCAGGCCACCAAGGCCGCAATGGTCGCGCCCAGCCGCGCCAGCACAATTGAAGGCTGATCGGTAAATTGATGCACAGTGGGCGCAGGCTGTTCGTTTGCTAGCAGGTAACTACAGCCGGAAATGGCAATTGTAAACACCACCACTTCTAAAATTGTGTCATAGAGCCGATTGCGGAAAATGATCCCCGAAACTGCATTGGGCACGCCGCTGTCTTGTACCACCAGATCCACGATAGAACTCTGAAGCAGATCAGGAATGGGATTTGGGATGATCAGCATTTTAACAAATAGCGCAATTCCAGCCATCACATAGAGCCATTTCATGATTGCACTTCCTTGGCTATATCTAGATAGCTGAGCTGCGTTTTAGCAGTAGAGAGTTCAGCCTGCATAATCTCATAGAGATACTTAAGGCGAGTAGTCGTCTGATAGGTAATCTGAGCGGAAACCGGCAGAGAAGCAGGCGAAGCGCTGCTGTCTTGAGCCAGTTCTAATGACGGAACGACACAGGTAACGTGAACCTCTTTAGCCATTAGCCCCTGATGCAGTGCGGCTCGATCAGGATAGGGCACTAGCTCCAGGCGCAGGTGATGACGCCGACCAAAGATGGTTCGCAGTTCGGCGAGTAGCGGCTCCAGCGGCTGATCTCCTGGCCGATCTGCCAGCTGATTGATCACGCCCAGCCGCAGCACCAGCGACGAACGCACCGCCACCGCATAGAGCGTAATCGCCAGCATGGTGCCCATCAGCGCTTCGGTTAAGGCTACATCAGCTGCGCCCAAGACCGCATAGACCAAAGCCGCAATTGCACCGAGGATGCCCCGCAGCACCAAGGCGTGATACGGGTTGACCTGGAAGATCAGCATACAGGCAGAGAGCGGCAGCAGCGCCACAATAAAGTAAGTATAGATATCGACTGGGGCAGCGCTAGTCAGGGCATCAGTCATGGGGTTTGTCTCCGGTGGCACAGTAAGCTAAGACATAGCCCAGCGTCGTATTCCAGACGGCGAGCGTCAGAATGGCCAGAATTAGCAAGGGCTATTCGCCGGGGATTTTGAGCAGCAGCCCTACCACAATCGCAATTGAGCCAAGCGTATCTGAGATCGATAGCATATGCAGCTTAAACAGCACAGAGCGCCGACTCGGCAGGTAGGCTGTGCCCCAAAACCAGAACAGTAGCCCTACGCCCATACAAAAATAGCTGAGGAAATTAATCATGCTTCATGCATCCGTCGAATCACATGTGCCAACAGCATCAGCCCAGCATTGCCAACGCTTAAGATAATTACAGCAACTACTCCAATCATCCAGTCGTCTCGCAAGACCGAAATAAACAGACTCATCATTGCCGTTTTGGTGGCAATGCTGGCTAAGGCCAACATTTTCTGCCAAATATCTTCATCCTTGCAGGCTTCATAAATTGGAATCAGCAGCGCCAAAATCATCGCAATTAAAATCAGCGTCATGGCTTGCTCCTGGGGCTAATCTTAGGCCGCAGCCGATGGACTTCATAGCAATCATTGTGAAATCTCAGCACGATTGTTTTGGGAGTAAAGGTGATTAAAAATACATCTAAAAAGATCAGCTGGGGAGAACGCTGAGATGGCACGCGCTCTAGAACAATATCTTCTTGATCATGCGGGCGAACCATCATTTCAAAGGCTTCAAAATAGGCAAGGGGAATCGCCAGCAGAATCTTCCAAAGCACTTGCAGCCAGTCTCGCAATGTGGCTGGCTCGGTGTAGCGACGCGGCAAGAGCAGCGCGACAGTAAAACCAATCAGGATATTAATCGGGCTGAGGCTAGCCGTGAGCAAGAACCAAATTGCCAGTCGGAATATCAAATGTCCAATCATGCCAGCACCATCCAAAACAGCAGCACCAAGCTCAGGCTCATCACGCCAATCAGATGATCAAATTGCTCCAGCAGCCTTGGTAACTTGACCGTAAGACGGCGAAACAGCAGCCAATACAGCAGCCAACCCGCTGCAATGATTGCCAGAGGCTTGATAATATTGGCCACCGTATAGGCTTCAATGTAGACCAGATTGGCCGCCACCAACCCGCCCAGCAGCAGCCCCAAGGCTAGCCAAAACCCAGGTTTTACCGCTTGCTCCCCGCCGCTTGGCAGAAAGATAAATTTGGCAAACGAGATCGCCGTCCCCAAAGCCGCCAAATTCATGGCAATCACCTGCCAGGATGCCAAACTCTGCATCGTCAAAACCTTGGCACCAAAGCCAGAGAGCAGCGGGAACCCTGAGATTGAAAAGCTCGCTACAGCCAGCGCCAGCCAGATCCGCGCATCAATCGGCTGATGCTGCAAGTCTTTGAGGCTGCGGCTGGGCAAAGATCCGGCAATTAGAAACAGCGCTGACTTGACCAGTCCATGCGTTAGCGCATAGAAGCCGCCTACCTCTGGCGCTGCCAGGATAAAGCCGAGCTGCGAAACGGTGTGAAAGGCCAGCATTCGCTTGGTGTCTTTTTCAAATACCGCGTAGGCTACGCCCAGCAGAGCTGTTCCAACACCAAAGCTGCGAATTAACGGATCTAGCTCCTCCACCTCTAGCGCGGCTCGCACCAGCGGATAGACGCCAGCCTTCACGACTGCGCCCGACAGCATGGCAGAGACGGGCGTTTCTGACTCAGAGTGGGTCAGGGGCAGCCATAGCCCAGAGACAAACACGCCGCCCTTCACCAGCAGCCCCATAAAAATCAGCGCTAGAGCTTCCGGCGGAGCTTGACGCAGGCCAACAAAGCTAAAGGTGTGGCTAGATTGATAAACCAGCACTGCGCCCACCAAATAGAACAGCATGGCCGTATTGCTGACAAACAGATAGCGCAGCGCCACCCAAATTGAGCGATCGGTACGCGGGTAGGCAATCAGCAGCGATGCCGCAATGCCGCTGACCTCTAAAGCCACGTAAAGACTAATAAAATCTGTGCAGGCAAAGGCGGCGTTTACACTGCCATGCAGGATGATCAGCTGTGCGTAAAAAAACGCAGTCTTGTCGCTGCTCCAGCAGTAAAGCACCACAGCCATTGTCACCAGCGCGTTGGTCAGAATAAAGTAGCCGCTGAGCGAGTCGAGCAGCAGCGTTACCCCAAACTGATCAAGCAGCTGGAGCCGCAGCGGCGAAGCCGCCAAAAACAGCAGCAGCGCGTAGGTTGCAGAGGCTAAGCCTGTCGCTAGGGCAAGGTAGCGATCTAGACGCGGAATTAGATAAACAACAAACCCTAAAAAGAACGGTAAGGCGATCCAGACAATCGTCAGACTGTTCATGGCGTATTGTTTAGCTCAACCTGACTGATCTCTAGCGTCGGATTATCATGCGACAGCTTCATGACGCCAACTAGCATCAGCGCCTGAATTGAAAAGCCAATCACAATTGCCGTTAGAATAACCGCCTGAGGAACCGGATCAGCGTATGCGACGGGCGAAGCAGGTGAAGCAGCGCTAAAATCGGCCAGGATTGGCGTGAATAGACCACTGCGTGCGGCAATTAAAACGTAATAGGCAACGACTCCAGTACTCATCACATCCATGGAAATAATCTTCATCAACAGATTTTTTTTAAAGATGATGCCAAAAAACCCGCAGATGATCGTAATCAGAACAAAAGCTTCTAGCATAAAAGTTGTGAACAGTGGAATTAACAATGAAATTAACTAAACTTACAGCCAGCCTAAAGCTCAGACTGCCTCACTCACTCACTCACCCACCCGTCGATCAGCTCAATTCACCTCAAACTGCTATTTTTAGAAGCATAGATTTAATGTAATGATGAACCAATATTTCATAGTAATTTTATGATACTTGATTCAGGGCATTCTGACGATACCTCACAGCATAGAGATTTAGTGAGGTCAACTATTGATCAACTCAGAGATTTGCGAAGATTCAGCCGCAATCATGACCCAGGGCTTTTTGTAGCGCGGCATACTGCGCCTCAAACTGGCGATCTGGATGCTGCTTCACGGCGAGCTGAGCCACGGCAAGCGCCGCCTCTAGCTGCCCTGAGCGCCGCAGTGCCTCAATTTGATAACGGCGCGCCTGCACCTGCACGCCGGGTTCCCAGCGCTGATGTAAAGCACGTTCAAGTGATCGGAGCGCCTCCTGATAGCAGCCTAGCTGCATGAGCGCAAAGCCTCGGTCAGCCAGCACATGCCCATTCTGGGGCGCATATTGCAAAAAAACATCGAAGCTGTCAATCGCCTCGCTGTAGCGCCCCATTTGCAGCAGGGCATCGCCGCGCTCATGCGCCAGATCGCGCTGCTGGGGCTGAAGTTCGTAAGCCCGATCATAGCTGGCAATCGCTGCATCAAAGCGCTGGAGCTTGGCCAGCAGCAGCCCGCGCTCATGCCACAGCCGAAAGTCAGCCGGATGCTGAAGCAGCGCTTTGTCATAGAGAGAGACAGCAGCCTCATAGTCACCTGAGCGCTCCACTCGTTTGGCATGATTAACCCACTGCAACGGCTGCATCAGGCCGCTCAGCCTGGGGAAGACAGCAGCGGGCTGAGGCTGGCGGCGCTTGAGCCACTCAGCTAGAGTCGCTGCGGCCAGCATAATTCCCCCTGCGCCCAGAAGATGAATTAGCGCAGAGGAAGTCATGGGCGCAACCGCAAGGTAAACAAACATGGGATCGCTAGCAGCAGGGTTGAAGATATGCTAAGTCACTACCAGGCTGGATAGGGAGCGTAGGCAGGCTCTTGCATGTAATAGTCAGGCATGGGTTCTGGCATGTATTCTGGCATAGGAGGATAGCCAGAGCCAAGCCCCGGATCAGCTGAATTAAACTGAGGCGAGGCCGA
Organism: Synechococcales cyanobacterium PMM_0073; assembly: GCA_949127695.1. GTDB lineage: Bacteria > Cyanobacteriota > Cyanobacteriia > Elainellales > Elainellaceae > Elainella. Next base: position 10,046 of record CASBQH010000403.1, on the reverse strand, counting down.
ACGCGCAGGCTGTTGACCTGCCAAAAACTGCCGGATCTGCTCCACCGGAATGGCAAGCTCATCTTCGATTTCGCCCTGTGTAATTCCGATCACCTGACCGTTCGCTTCTAGAGGCCCACCAGAATTGCCGAAGGTAATGGTGCCCTGCTGCAAGGCTAAGCAGGGAGAAACGGCCAGACAGTTTTGAGTCTTGCCCAGCAGCGACGAATTTTTGATGGTGAGCGGCTGGTCGTTGGGGAAGCCGATGGCTCGGACGGCTGTGCCCTGCGCCGGAGAAGTTTCGGCTAGCGCGGCAATCGGAAACTGAGCGCTGGGCACCCGCAAAAGCGCGAGATCAAATTCGGGAGAAGTCCGAATGATTTCAGCCGAAAAAATCTCGCCCCGCCCGCCCAATTGCAGCGGCGGACGATTGCCCATATCCATAATGACGTGATAGTTCGTCAAGACGACTGCGCCTGCCGCCGGGTCGAGGCCAACTAGCTGCGGATCAATCGAGACACCAGAGGCACAAGCCTGCTCGCCCGGACCTTTTGGAGTTTTGACACAGACTGTAGCGCTAGAAACATCAGCTAGCTTCACTGCCGATGCCGTAAGCTCAGCATGGGGCTGGCTGCGGCTCTGCGAAGCCTGGATTGAACCTAGATATCCAGTACTAATCGGACTGGGTTTCGGCATCAGTCCGGCTGCGGCTAGCGTGCCCAATCCTAGACCCAGTAAGAAAATGCTGAGTATTCTCAAACTGCTGGCGGAAGAATTAGCAGCCAGCGGCAGAGAAGATGAATGAGAAGAATCCGAAGGCGGGCGATTCATGCGGATACTGTCCAACAGCTGTTGATTCAGAGTATGACAGAATTTAGCAGTCTTGCCCACCCAAGCGGATCACAGCATCTTGAGGGAGACTATCAGGGACGGTGATTAGGGCCGTAGCCAATCACCGCCACCTTATGCCGATAGATTAGCTCAGCGCCATACCAGCCCGTGACGCCCAATAGAGTTGCCACGATAGCTGACAAGATCAGCCCAATCGGCACAACTGCCGCCGCCGGGTCAGCCAGTCGTACCGCTAAATTGACTGACGAAAGCAATAGCGCCACCACGTTCCCAGACATATGCAGCCAGCCCGCGCTATGCTGCCGGACTCGTTCGATTCTTAAAAAGTCTAGCAAGCCTGTCACAGCCGCAATCAGTCCGGTGACAATGCCAGCCCCAATTAGCCAGACTGAAACTTTGGCCCAGAAGGCATCTTCTGTAAACCAGTAGGCCAAGTCAGTTGGCAGAGCAGCGGTCAAAAATGCAATCGGAAACGTGACCAGCAGCGGATGAAACGGATGTCCGGCAATGGCAACCGTGCTGGGCACACCTGAATCGCGATATTCTTTGTCGTCGCTTTCAATAATCGGCGGAATGTTGGGCGTTTGTGTCATACGAGATCTCCTGTGTTTTTTGAATCAAGCCAGCTAAATAGATTGTTCACCTAACCGTTGACATTCTTTGGCAAAAGCCACTGCGACAGCAGAGCCAATCCCGCTGCCACCACCTGTAATCAGCGTCACTTTCCGGCTTGCTTGCTGCTGCCAGCATATTCTCGCCCCTCAAACTGCGGGCGCGGAGTCATTTACGAAACATCCCCGTTGCTATAGATTAACGACCTCTAGCAATCCTGCTCCAGTTGATCAAATTCGAGATTTCTTTGACTGTATCAGCATCTTTTAAGAATGTATCTAGCTGCTGAAAATTTATACCCTTAGACAGAGCAAGCCATGCAGGCTTCAGCTCAAAACCTCAAAAAAACAGGTGCAGCTGTTTAAACTGCACCCCGCTCTAGAATTACCGACTTGACTGAGCCAATGCTGCAAATTAAGCTGCAAATTAAGCTGCAAACGTCTTCTCTGATTCAGCCTGCTGATCCTGAGCGGCCTTGAGCCTCAGATATTCGGCCAGCTGCTGCTCAATCTGCTGCCGCACCAGTTGCCGATACTCCAGGAAATGCTCGCCCAGCGCGCAGATTGAGAGATAGTACTGCCAGTTTTTGGGCTTGGCCTGCATAATATGCAGCAGATATCGCCAGAAGCTCCAGCGGGTTTTACGCAAGACACCCTGCCGCCAGAAGATGATCAGCATCGCTCGAATTACGACCCAGCTAGGGGTTCGCAGCTTAGCCTTGTTGCGGGGTTCGCCCATTAGCAAAAACTGACGGTAGGTGCGGTCGAGATACTTTTGCGGATCATAAAGCTGCCAAAACGCCTGAATATATTCTTGGGCGATTGTTTCAATCGGACGGCTCGGCAAAAAGTTCATCAGCGTTGTCTGGTTAATATTGCCGCTTTCCTCACCCATCAGCATTCGGCCTTCCTGCTTCAGCCTGGTTTCCAGCGCCGTACCGGGCAGCACCTGCAACATACTAAACATCGCCAGCGAGATCGCCGTCTCTTCCACAAACTGAATCACCCGCTCACCCGCTCCTGGCTTTTCGCCGTCAAAGCCGATGATAAAGCCTGCCGTCACCCGCAGCCCGTAGCGCATGATCTTCTGGACAGATTCGCTCAGCGGGTCGCGGATATTTTGGAATTTTTTGGTGACAGCTAGACTGTCGGTATCTGGCGTTTCGATGCCCAGAAAAACGGCGTTGAAGTTGCAGTCTGCCATCAGCTCTAGCATTTCGTCGTCTTGAGCTAGGTCAATCGAGGCTTCGGTATTGAGGAAGAACGGGTGATCATGCTCTGCCATCCAGGTTTTAAGCTCGCGCAGCAGCAGCTTGCCGTTGCGCTTATTGCCAATGAAGTTGTCATCGACTAAGAAGATGCTGCGCCGCCAGCCTAGATCGTAGAGGCACTGGAGTTCGGCCAGGAGCTGAGCTGGCGTTTTGGTGCGCGGCTTGCGGCCATAGAGAATGATAATATCGCAGAACTCGCACTGGAACGGGCAGCCGCGCGAAAACTGCACCGACATATTATCATAGGCATCGAGTTCTAGCAGATCAAAGCGCGGAACTGGCGTTGTGGTGACATCGGGCTTTTCTTCGGTGGTGAAGCGACCGCTGGTTTTGCCGTTTGCCAGCGCCTCGACAAACAGCGGCAGCGTGATTTCGCCTTCGCCTAAAATTAAATAGTCTGCGCCAAAGCCTTGGACTTCATCAGGCAGCGAGCTGGCGTAGGGGCCGCCTACTGCCACCGGCTTGCCATATTGCTTGGCCAGCTGAATTTGAGCCGCAAAATCCGCCTTCTGGACAATCATCCCCGACATGATCACCAGATCAGCCCAGCCCCATTCAGCGGCTGTTACATCTCGAATGTTGCGATCAACCAGGCGATACTCCCAATCCTGAGGTAGAATCGCGGCAACCGTGACCAATCCCAAGGGCGGCAACAGGGCTTTCCGGTTAACCAGCGCCAACGCCTGCTCAAATGACCAGTAGCTTTGGGGAAATCGCGGATACACCAATAAAATACGCATGGAAACGCTGCTTTACAGTAGGATTGTCCTACTGTAACCTCTAATCGTATTTCTATAAAAACCTTAAGGATGCAATTGTAATTTCTAGATCGCCAAGTTCTTTATACCGTTACAGCCGACATCACCAGATCGATCAACAGCGCTTGTTGACGAAGCTGCTGCACAATTGCCTCCAGCGCCACCGTTGAGCCAGTCAGCAGTAGCGTCTGGGCTTCGGCAGTTTGGGAGATAGTTTCAGCCAGCACTGAGCTTAGATCAATCTGCTCTAGATGCCGCACTTTGATCACCGCAATAGCGCGCAGCTGCGGATCATCGTAGGCATAAACCTCCACCTGCAAAATTGCCGAAAGCCGCTCCAGGACGCGATGCAGCATTTCTTTTTTGCGTTCAGTCGCCCGAAAGCTCAGAAGCAGTCGGCCATTCGCATGGCTCTCGGCAGGGCGGCTCTCGATAGGGCAGCTCTCGATAGGGTAAACAGTGGCAATACCGCTGCCCAAAATGGCCTCCAGCGACACGCCCCGATTCGCAAAGACAGACGCGACCGCGCTCAGCACCCCAGACTGATCCAGGCATTTCACCACCATGAGCCAATGCTGTTCAGCCATGCTGTAAGTCCGCTTGCAGTCGCCGCTGCATTGAGTTAGCCATCCGCTGGAGCAGGCAGGCTTCCTCTTCCCACAGCTGGAGAGCCACCACCTGCGTCCAGCCAAAGGGCGTTACCACAATTGGCACTCCCAGCGGCGTGTGAATGTCATAAAACTCGCCCTTGAGCTGCACCTGCCCTGAAATCACAATTTCGCGCCCCTCCAACAGCGTTTTGACCAGATCAACCGTGACGTTGGCTGTAGCCGCCACCGTTTTGGCTCCAGAAAGATGCGTCACATAGGGGCGCAGCACCACCCGCAAATCGGCAGGCAGGCGGTCAACGGCACGATAAGCCGCCTCAACGCTCTGACTCAGACAGTCAAGCACCGCCTGTTTGGCCTGAGCCAGCCGCTGCGGAAACTCGCTGATTGACTGCTGTTGCCGCAGTCGCGCCAAGTTGGTCAATAGCTCTTCGGTATCCAGGCTTTGCACCCGCACCGTACTCCAGAGCGGCACCATCTGATCGCCATGTTCGCCCACGACAAACCCCTTCACCATCTGCCGCCGCACGCCCAAATCAGCCGCAATTTCCCGACGAAACCGCAGCGAGTCAGAATAAGCGCCAATCCCAATGACGCGGCGGCGTCCTAGGGCGCGACTAAACACCTCCACAGCCAGCTCTACCGGGTTGGTTACAATCACCACAATCTCATGTCCCTGACCATACCGAGCAATTGCCTCAGCATAGCGCTGAAACAGCGGCAGGTTGGCCTGCGCCAGCTCAATCCGGCTAGTCACCCCACCGCCTACCGTCGCGCCTGCGGTCATTACAATCACGTCAGCGACAATTTCTTCAGGATGCAGCGCCACATCTAGCTCAGGAGCCATTTCGGCGTAGGCATCGCGCAGATCGCTACAAAGCCCAACCAAAATTTGGGCGCTCCTGCCGCCTGCTCGCCCCACTAGCTGCAAGCGTTCAGTGGGAGCCAGAATCCGAGCCACCAACAGCTGAGTCACAATCTCTCGCCCGCAGTCGCCGCTCGCGCCAATAATTGCTACATCCATGCTTTGTCAGGCTCTACTCTGATATTCGGCACTCTGATATTCGGCACTCTGCTCGCTCAGCATCCAGATGTTGCCATATTATCGTACAGGCAATGCCAGACCTGATCATGTCAGACCAGAACAAATGGTTTTATAATTAGCGCGTCGAGCAATTTCTGCTGAGCGTTAGGGGACTGAGTCATGAAGCTGCGGCTGCTTTCGCAAATCTGGCTGGGTTCAGCCTTGGGTTCGGCCTTAGGTTCGGCGCTGATACTGGGCTGGGCGCAGCTTCCGGCCAAGGCGGTCAACGCAGCGGCTCAGGCAATTCCCATCCCTGTGATGATCCTGCCGGAGCTGCCGCCGCTCAAGCCTATGCTGCCAGTGCCAGAGGCCAGCATCCGGCTCGTGCTCAAGCGCAGCGAACGCCGGGTCTATGTCTATCAGGGCGGTAAGCAAATTGCCAGCTATCCGGTCGCAGTGGGGCGGTCGGGTTGGGAAACGCCCATGGGCAGCTGGCAGGTGATTGATATGCAGGAACATCCAACCTGGGTGCATCCTTTTACAGGCGAAATTGTCCCAGCGGGTCCCGATAACCCACTGGGCGAACGCTGGATTGGCTTCTGGACAAATGGCCGTAGCTATATTGGCTTTCACGGTACGCCGACCCGCGAATCGGTGGGTCGAGCCGCATCACATGGCTGCGTGCGAATGTATAACGAAGATGTGCGATCGCTCTATCAAACGGTGAAGATGGGGACTTCGGTGATTGTGGAGCCATAGCTACTCGGCAGCTATCCAGTCGGGCTACAGATTTTGCGGCTCGCGCTCTTGATTGGTATACCAATAGGCCCAGGCAATCAAAACAGCCTGGAAGGGTAGCCTTACCCAGTAGAGCCAAGGGTGATGGGGGATGCCATCAATCGGAATGCTATTAAAGGCTTGGTTAATATTGGCGGGAAAAACCGCAATAAATAGGGCAATTAAGCCCCAGGCTGCGAGAACGCTCAAGGCAGGAATCAACAGGCCAATGCCGCCCAGAATCTCGAACAGGCCGCTGATATAGACGAGCGCAACTGGTGCAGGCAGCGGCGGTGGCACGATCTTGGCGAACTGATCGGGATAGACAAAATGTAGAATGCCGACTGTGATCATAGAAAATCCTAGCACCCATTTGAGAATGGCTTTTTGACGACTGGGTTGAACGTTAGAATCGCTCATGATCAGACTCCATTTGGGGATGGGGCGCGTTTTGGGCGAGTCTGCGGTGATTTGGCAGAACTCCCTACCAACATGACGAACTTAATCAAAATTGGCATCATCCTTATAGTAGAAAAGTGGCAAATATCTTGAGCAGAACCCAGAATTTCGCTAGCAGATCGCTATTTCAAATTACGCAGATCTCTGAGTCAGGCGATTCAGCGATCTCAGTATTTGCAGTTTGCCATTGGCTGCTCTATTCACAATTGGGCAACTGTCGCAGCCCTAGAAGCGCAGCAGCAAGACCGCCCATTTGCGATTCACACTGACGTAGTTCAGCATGAGTTTGTGCTACAAAACGCCAAGAGCGCTAACCTGCTGAGACGCATTAAAGCGCAATTGCAATATTCATCCCAAATCTGTTGACTGCATCAACGAAGACCGACTGCCGAATCATTGCCGAATCATTGCCGAATCACTGCCTAATCGCAGATCGGCGGTCGGTCTTTGGCAGCAGTCAGCCTCAGCACCGGATATTGCTCACAGCTATAGAGCGGCAGAATCGGGAAAGCGGCTGGGAATTGCTGCCCCAGATCTGCGGGCGTCAGATTGAGCTGACAGTCTGCCCGGATTTGGCGATTCGGCATCAGACAGGCTTCTAGCTGCGATCTGTAGGCCAGCGCCAGAGGCTGAGTAGGCTTGGTGGCAAGCACCTGCTTAAACGCATCTAGCGCCTCCGGAAAGCCATCTCGACCCAGTAGTAAAAAGGCAAATCCTTGACTTAGCCCAAACCGCTCGCTGGGCGGCTGAACCGCCTCCTGCTGCCAGATTTGGATCGCCTCGCGGTAGTTGCCAGCTCTGGCGTTGAAGCTGCCGTGGTTATAGATTAAGTTGACGGAACTGGGGCTGAGCTGTGAGGCTCGCTGCAACAGCGCCTCGCCCTGCTCATAGTAGGTCTGGGAGAGCGGCTGTCGCAGCAAGAAGGCCAGCAGCTCGGCTAAAATTGGCGCGTCGGTAGTGGTTAAATTAGACTGAGCCAGATTCGGGTCAAGGTAGAGATTAATCGCCTGTCGGTAGGTTTCAGCGTGAGCCGGGTCGTTTTGGAGCGCCTGTGCCAAGCCCAGATAGAACAGCGCCTGGGGATCATCGCCCTGGAGTTTATTGGCGGCTTGAAAATCGGCTGTGGCCTGCTCCAGCAGCTTTTCGGCATCGGCAGATTCATGCTTCCAGAGCAGCGCCGCCGCCTGTCCGCGATTTTTGAGAGCGCTGCTCTGCGGTCGGCGGTTGATGACGGCAGTGCAGGCTTCCATCACCCGATTGGCCGCCACCACCAGCGCCACGTCTGATTCGGCGGCGGCAATCGGCTTACTGCATGCGGCCAGCTGCTGCGACTGCTGATTTTGGAAATAGCTCCAGAGGCCAATTCCACTCAGCAGCAGCAGGCTAGTCAAGCCGCCCACCACCAGCCGCCGATTGGTCAGCCAGCTGGTGGGGGCGGGCTGGAGCATTTGCAGATCGGCCAGGACTTCGCTGGCATTCAGATAGCGCTGATCGGACTGATGCCGCACCAGTCGAGTCAAGATTTTGCTGAGGCCGGGGCTGACCGGAATCAACGGTCGATCGGAAGTGGCAAACCGCCAAATAATCTCCCCGGTTTTGCGATCCAGCGTCAGATAGCTGGGATGCAGGCCGGTTAATGCCTGGATGCCGATGATGCCGACTGCATAGAGATCCTGGCTGAACTCAGAGCGCTCTGCGCCGAGCAGCGGCAGGGGGGGCGCGTAGCCGACAATTCCGGCGGGCGGACTGGCCGCAGCAGGCAGAACGCCAAAGTCAATTAGCATGAGCTTGCCGTCGGGCTGACGCTTAATGTGATCAGGCTGTAAATCGAGGTGAGCCAGATTTTGACGATGCACAAATTCCAGAATTGCCAAAATTTCGCGCAGCAGATCGATTACGCGGGCTTCGCTCCAAGGCAGGTTAATTTCGGCATTCAGATCGGTACCGTTTACATAGTCCTGCACCACATAGAGCGATTCGGCTCCAGCTTCGACTTCTGTAAAAGAGGCCAGCAGCCTGGGAATCTGGCTATGGCCGTTCAGCTTTTCCAGCTGCTTGAAGCGATGGCTGATGGCGGGAGCAGTTTCGGCAGAGCTTTCCTGGAGCGTAATCTTGCGAATCACATATTGGTTCTGTCCGGGCAGATCGCGATCTTTAACCAAATAAGTCTGGGTTAATTCTGATTCACCCAGCTTTTTAATCACCTCATAGCGCTGACGAATCACCGGACGTTCTTGAGCAGTTTCCAGCGCCTGCTCAATCCAGTCTTGATTAAATACGCTGGCATAGATCCGGTTTGCCACTTGCAGTGTTCCAGACTGATTCTCAACCAAGCCTAAGTGAATTAAGCTTCGCAGCTCACCGCTGTCGTCAGCAATCGCCTCGCGGTTTAGCACCTTGGCATAGAAGCGGAGAATTTCGAGATACTTTTCGTCTAAAATCAGCCGATCGCGCAGGCTCCGCAGCACCTCTGCCGAAATCTGGGTCTCCCAATATTGGATCAGCCGCGTCTGCACCAGATGCGCCACCCAGCCCGCCTCCTCGCCCGCCAAAATCCGCGACTCTGACTCTGAAATCACCAGCTGGCAGAGCTGTTCGGTCAGCGCGGGCTGCGATCCCGCCCAGCCCTGAATTTCCTGCACTACGGCGGCGGGCTGTGCCGCAATCTGCGCTAGCTCTGGGGCAAACCGCGCCAAAATCTTCTCGACTTCGCCTTTGGCCTGCTGCGACAATAGCTCAGAAGTCTCGCGGCTAAGGCGTTCGGCCATCGTCTGGCTCTGGCTGAGAAACCGCTGCTCTGGCTCGCTCAAGGCTTTGCCCTCGACCCAGACTAGACCATCCAGCAATGCCTTGCCCCGCAGCAGCCGCGACTCATCTTTGCAGCCAGAGGCCATCCAGGCATTCAGGGCTTCGCTGTAGGGGCAGATCGCCGCCAGCGAAGCCAGCACCCAGTTTTCGTCAAATACGGCGCGATAGATTGGGTTAAACACCCGCAGTTTGCCGGCCTGCTTTACCACCAGCCCAGAGAGCCGCAGCTCGTTTTGTTCGCGGCTGTCGTCGGCCAAAACTTCGCCCAGTCGCTCGCCCTGTAACACCCGCTGATAGAGCTGCAAGAGCCGCCCCGCTCGGTCTTTTTCACAGATGCGGCGTGCCATTGTTTTAAGGTGATCGGGGTTGTCCTGCGCTTCCCATTGGCTCAAAATCTGCGACTGCACCAGCGCTGTGACTGCCGCTGACTCTTCGCCTGCCGGGATCTGAGGCGAGCGGGCTGGCTCGGTGAGCAGGCGGCAGAGCTTTTGGGTTAAAAACGGCTGTCCAGCCGTCCAGTGCAGAATTGCGGCTAGCGCTGCCTGTGGATTGGCCGCGACAGCCGCCAATCCGGCGATTAAGGGCTGCGCTTCGGCCAGCTCAAACCCATGTAGCTCAATCGCCTGCCCCAAATTAAACGGCGTCCGCTCTTTGTCGGCAATCAGGTCAGAGGGGGTGGCCACACCAATTAGCACAAAGGTGAGCCGCTTATAGGCCGGGTTTTCGGAGCGCTGGTTGTAGCAGGCGCGGATAAAGGCAAAAAAGTCGTCGGTGGGAAAATCGAGGCTGAGCACGCTGTCAATTTCGTCAATGACGATCAAAATTGGCTGCTCTCGCTGTTGCAGCAGCAAGGTTTCAATGAAGGCTCCTAATCTGGCCAAGGGCGTGAGGATTTGGCG
>CASBQH010000402.1 GCA_949127695.1 Synechococcales cyanobacterium PMM_0073 | reverse complement strand
GGCAAATGGTATCTCGAAGAAGCCGAACGCTATGCCGACCTAGCCGAGCGCTCACAGCAAGTAGTGCTCATGGCCTCTTCCGACGCCGGATTCGCTGAGCATCCGACTAGCCGAAAGCCCAACGTGGCGCTGGTACAGCTAGATGCGGCGGATGCAGTGGCGCAAGAATGGCATTTAATTATTCTCTCGCCTGACTATACGGCAATGGTGCTCTGTCAGGAGCTGTCTGAATCGGACTATGGCGCTGCGGGATTTCCTGAGGCTGACCTAGAGCGCAAGTTTTATGGCCTTTGGACGTTTGAGCCGGGGCTTGTCCTAGAGACCACCGAGCTGGCAATTGAGCATATTGGTCGCTATGATCTGGCGCTACAGCAGCGGTTGCAGGCGCAGGTGCAGCAAATTACAGCCCGGATTCAGGACGAAGAGGTGCTCTGCGGTGCGCCGACTGCCGAGCATCTGGGCGAAATTGTCTCGCGGATCGTGGAATATCTGCATCAGCGCCAAGATACAGACAGAGCCTACCCGGTGACGGCCAACCTAGAGGGTAATCTGCTCTCCAACGAGCTTCAGGCATTTTTGCGGGTGGCGCAGCTGCTTGATCAGGCTGACTTGAGCAACCCGATGGCGGCGGCTGAGGTGGCCAGCCTCTCAGAGGCGATGGGACAGCTGCTCGATTTACCTGCATGGCAGCTGCATCGGCTGCGGCTAGCGGGATTATTGCATCGCATGGCCTTTTTGCGCGGTCGTGATCCGCTGCTGAATTCTGGCACTTCTGTTCAGGCTCATGCTGAGCTGCCAGCGCGCGCGCCCTCCTGCCCGCTGCTGCCCGGAATTCAGGTGTTGCGACGGATGCAGCAGCTGCGAGCCATTGCCACAATTTTGACCCACCAGAGCGAAGCCTGGGACGGCAGCGGCTACCCGGCTGGGCTAACCGGCGACGAAATTCCGGTAGAGTCACGGATTTTGGCGTTAGTCGAAGCCTTTCAGCAGCGGCTGGCAGAACTCCGAGCCGCTGAGGCTAGCCCTGAGGCAGCCCTCTCTGGAGCCTTGGAGCAATGCAGCCAGCAGGCTGGTCTGCGCTGGGATCCCAAGCTGATGGAGGTGCTGAAGCTGCTGGTGAGCGCTTTGCAGCAGGGCGTTGATCTGCCGGTGACGCTGCCCAAAATTGCAGCAGGTCTCTGGCTGCTAGATGAGCGCAGCGAGCGGAGTCTAGAGATTGAGCTAGCTGAACGCTAGATATATTGGAGTCTTGGATAGATCTAATGGATATTGCGGCAATTCGGGCAGGCAAACTCAAGCATCTAGCAGGAGCCAATCTAGAAGACGAAGATCTGGCTCATGCGGAGCTGAGTCGGTTGAACTTGGCTGGGGCGCAGCTAAACGGAGCTGACCTGACTGCCGCTAAGCTGACCGGAGCCAATCTAGATGGTGCGACATTGCTGGGCTGCAAGCTAGCGCAGAGTGATCTGCGCGCTAATCTGCTGGGCGCAAACCTGATGCAGGCTGACTTGAGCGAGGCTGATCTGCGCGGTGCCAATCTGCGCGGCGCAAATCTGATGCAGGCAAGGCTCTCTCGCACAGCGCTGGCTGGAGCTTTCTTAAGCGGCGCTAACTTAATGGGCGTCAACCTGAGCGCTGTCGATTTGCGGGCGGCTGATCTGCGCGGTGCGAATTTGAACGGCGCGAATCTGACGGGGGCAAATCTGGCGCAGGCTGATCTCCAGGGCGCTATTTTGAGTGATGCCAATTTGGAAGAAGCCGACCTGCGCGGTGCCAATCTCAGCGGCGCAAATTTAACCGGGGCAAATCTGCTCTGTGCTGATTTAGATGGCGCTAATCTAGCGGGCGTCAATTTGAGTGGAGCTTGCCTCAAAGGTACGATAATTGAGGCTTAAATTATTTTTTGAAATAGCTCTGTGATTCAAGAAAATTCAATTTTGGTAAACGGACTGAGCTGGTTTTACCGCGCAGCCGAGCCGGTTAATGCCTCTGCCGCCGCCGATCGCCTGCCGGTGGTGCTGCTGCATGGCCTGCCCGCGCATAGCTACAGCTGGCGCAACGTGCTGCCCGCCCTAGCCGAACAGGGCTTTTGGGCGCTAGCTCCTGACTGGATTGGCTTTGGCCGCTCTGACAAGCCCGATCGCCGCCGCTTTGCCTATACGCCAGATGCCTATGTTGAGGCGCTAGCAGCTTGGCTCAACCAGCTCGAAATCGACCGCTGTTTGCTCGTAGTGCAGGGGTTTCTGGGGTCGGTGGGGCTGCAATATGCGCTGCGCCATCCAGAGCGAGTTGAGCGACTGGCAATTTTGAATGCGCCCGTCACCGCCGCCGCCAAGCTGCCTTGGAAAATGAAGCAAATGGGCATTCCCTTGGTGGGTGAAATGCTGACCCAAGATCCGCTGCTGGTCGATCGACTCCTAGAAGGCGGCGGCGGCTACCGGGTGGAAGATGCTGATCTAGATATCTATCGGCGGCCATTTTTGAAAAGCTCTGAGGCCGGACGCTCGCTGTTTGCGCTGATCCAAAACCTGAAGCTGGCTGAGGCCACTGCCG
>CASBQH010000401.1 GCA_949127695.1 Synechococcales cyanobacterium PMM_0073 | reverse complement strand
CCTTTTCTTGCTTGCCGCAGTCGCTTTTCTTTGATGCCGCAGGCGCTAGCCCCCCTTCTTAGATGCCCGTAGGGCTATATTCTGGGGGACTTTGAACCGGAATTGGCTCGGAAGTCCCCCTTTCTTGAATGCCCGTAGGGCTATGAATTGGGAGATTTGGGGGGCGGACCGGGGCGTAGTTTATGTTTACAAACAGCTTCTTAAACAAGGGGCATTGCTAACACAACTGACTTCAGAAATTTAAGCATATGGCAGGAGTCTCAGGAGAGAGCCTGAGTTTTGTGGGCAAAGCGCCCCGAACCTGAATTTGAAATAGCTGAGCCGGGAATACTACAACTGCGAAGAGATCTCAATAAAAGCTAAGGTAGAAGTAGAGGGGATTCCCCTACAGCCCGCTCAGGTTCAACTCTTTTAGTAGCGCAGTCCTTAAAAAATGTATAGGGCAGCACTACAGCTCTCACTTTTTTTGTATACAGTGTACAGCATACAAAAGGGCTGTAAGATTAAGTTAGTCGGCTAAGTGTAAGAGCTTAGCATCCCTTCATGGCTCAATTAGTTTCTCCAGAACTTTTGCCGCTCAGTCTGGCCATTCAGATTCAATCGTTCAGAAAATCGTCATTCATTAAGGTGTTATGCAAATTCTTTCCACCCTGTCCGATCTCTCTCAGCTCACCGTCAATGGCGAGCGCCTCAACAGCAGCATTGAGCGGCTCGCTCAGATCGGCAGACAGCCTAATGGCGATATCTGTCGGTTGGCCTTCACTCCCGAAGATTTGCAGGCGCGCTATCGGGTACAGCAGTGGATGGTCGAGGCGGGCATGACGGTTCGCACCGATACGGCAGGTAATATGATTGGCCGCTACGAAGGCACAGTTGAATCTGCTCCGGCGTTAGCCACAGGCTCACATATTGATACCGTGCCCTCCGGCGGCTGCTACGACGGCGTGCTGGGCGTATTGGCAGGCATTGAAGTAGTCCGGACGCTGCGCGAGCGAAATCTGCGCCTGAAGCACCCGATTGAAGTGATTGTCTTCAGTGACGAAGAAAGCACGATGATTGGCGGACAGGCGATTGCGGGCACGGTGCTGCAAAATGAGCCAGAGCGCTACCAGGCCAAAACGGGGCAGTCGATTACAGCTTGCCTGGAGGCCGTTGGCGGATGCTGGTCAAAGATTCGCTCAGCCGTTCGTTCTCGCGCCGATATGGCGGCTTTTCTGGAGCTGCATGTGGAGCAGGGAGCCGTTTTGGAGCGCAGCCAAACTGAAATTGGCGTGGTGCAGGGCGTGGTTGGAATGCTGCGCCAGCTGATTACAATTACTGGACAGGCTAACCATGCGGGCACGACGCCGATGGATATGCGCCAAGATGCACTCGTGGCTGCGGCTCAGATTATTCTGGCCGTGAAGCAGATTGCCTTGAGTATGCCCAGCCAGCCCGTGGCCACCGTCGGCTATCTCACCGTCGCGCCAAATGCGGTGAATATTGTGCCCGGTCAAGTCGAACTGTCGGTCGATATGCGGGATTTGTCGCAAGACTGCCTCGACAGCATGATGTCGCGCCTGATGCGAGAAGTGGGGGCGATTGCTGCCGAGACGCAGACTGAAATTAACTTCACGCCCGTGCTTTGCGTGCCGCCAACGCTGGCCGCGCCACAGGTGCAGGAGACTATTGCTGAGGTTTGCCAAACGCTGAACCTGAGCCACCGCGCCATGCCGAGTCGAGCCGGACATGATTCGCTCGAACTTGGCCGAATTACCGATATGGGAATGATTTTTGTGCCGAGTCAGGCAGGCTTGAGCCATTCGGGTGCAGAATATACCTCGCCAGAGCAATGTACCCAGGGCGCAAATGTGCTGCTGCACAGCTTGATCAAGCTCGATCAAGCCTACGACTGCTAAAGCCATTAACCAAAGTAAAGCGGGGCAGACTCAGAAGTCGCCCCGCTTTACTTTGAATATTTAGTGGAGGAAAGTCTTCCCCCTTGCTGCCGTCGCTAGAAGTTAAAGTGACGGCTACCCAGCGTATCAGCATCGACGTTTTGCAGCGTCGCCAAAGTTTGGAAGCCCTTGTCTGCCTCCACCTGAACCAGAGTGTTTTTGCCCTGCTGCTTAAACTGTACGTCGCTCATGGAGCCGCCCTTGAGCAAGTCGCTGAGGTCGAAGCGGTCTTTGACAATTTCAAAGTCAGTGATTTTGTCGCCAAAATCTTTCCTTGAGCTGTAAACAAACTTGTCGCGGCCTTGGCCGCCCGTCAGTTTATCTTTGCTGCGACCGCCAACCAAAATGTCGTTGCCCCGACCGCCAATCAGTCTGTCTTTGCCGTCACTGCCATAGAGCTTGTCGTTGCCTTCATTGCCGGTGATGCGGTCGTTGCCCGCTTCGCCAAATACAATATCGTTGCCTTGACCTGCGTTGATCCGATCGTTACCGCTGCCGCCGTAGATCAGGTCGTTGCCGCTGCCGCCGTTGAGAACATCATCACCGTTGTTGCCTTCAATATAGTCATCGTTGCTGCCGCCCATGACGACATCGTTACCCTCACCGCCGTATAGCTGGTCTTGGTCGCTGCCGCCCATGATGATGTCGTTGCCGCCTCGGCCATCGATGATGTCTAAGTCGCTAAAGCCGCTGAGGATGTCATCGCCATCGGTTCCGTAGATCACATCTCCGCCGGAACTGCCGGGACGTTTGCGGCTCACCTCTTGGTAGTCAGGAACGCCGTTGTTGTTGCTGTCGGTGAGGCGACCTTTGGGGCTGCGGCCAAACTTAGCGCTGCCGTCGGCACTATCGCGAATGCCGTCGCTGTCGCCGTCTGAGCCATCAACTCTGCCGTCATTATCTAGGTCAGGGAAGCCGCGTCCGCTTTCTCGTAAGTCAGAAGCGCCGTCGTTGTCGCTGTCAACATCTTGGAAGTCATAGGCTCCATCTCGGTCAGTATCGACTGGCTTCTGTTTGGGGATGCCACTATCGGCAGCGGTTTCCAAAATATCGGCAAAGCCATTCTTGCCAAAGCGGTTGGTTGGGGCAATCACGCCGTCGCCGTCCGCATCCAGCAGTTTCAGCAGCTCAGAGCTGAAACCTGCTTCTTCAATGTCAGTCAGGCCGTCGTTATCTGAGTCGAGATCGAGCGAGTCAATAATGCCGTCGCCATCGGTGTCGCGGTTGGGGTCGCCGCCCATTTCGACAAGATTAGTGATACCGTCGTTGTCGTCGTCTAGATCATCGATGTCGCTCACCCCGTCGCTGTCGGTATCGTAGAAGATTTGGGTTTTGGCAAGGTTGCTGTCCAGTCCGCCATCGTTCACCACAACGGTCACTTCGCGGGTGCTGTTGTTGCGAGCTGAGGCGCTGTTATTGTAGCCAATGGCCGCGATTGCCGCCTGGTAGTTGGCCAGAGTGGCGCTGCCCGACAGCTTCAGCTGACCTGTGGTGGGGTCGTAGGCGCTGGCCGTGATGCCAGTGGGCAGGTTGCCCAGCACCGTCAGAAATTCGCTGCTGCCGTTGGGGCGATTGGTCAGGGTAATTATGGCGGACTGAATATTGCTGTTGTCGATATCAATGATTTTGGTATCTAGATCAGCAATCGCCACTGGGCTACCCGGCGCAAACTGGGTGCGGTAGTCTGTGCCAACTACGCCGCTGCTGTCATTGCCGTCTAGATCCAGCGTAGGCGGATCGTTGACGGGCGTGACATTGACCGTGATTTTGTTGGGCGACTTAGAGAAGCTGTTATTTGTACTGCTGCCGTCTTGCACCGAGAAGCTAAACTGCGCGTATGCGTCACCGTTGGCATTGGGAGCCGCTGCAAAGACCAGCTTGCCATCTAGAATATCAGCCGGATCAATCGTTTGCCCGACCAGTACGGGCTGGCCTGCCAGCGTCAGTTCGCCGTTGGGGGGCAGGCTGTCGATTCGCACCAGCGAGAGGCTGTCACCGTAGTCGGGGTCGCTAAAGGCAAAGTCGCTCGTGCTGAAGATGTAGGGCAGATCTTCGGTGGCGGTAACGGTTTTGTCGGCGCTCAGCGGCGAGTCGTTTTGGCCAATGGTGATGGTCAGCGTGCTTTGGTCAAATCCACCATGTCCATCAGTAATCCGGTAGGTGAAGGTTTCAAACAGCTGCGTGCCAGGAGGTAGCGTGCTGACATCGGGATTGGAGCGATCGACGGTGTAGCTGTAGGTGCCGTTGGCGTTTAGCACTAGGCTGCCGTACTGCCCCTGGATTGAATTGCCGACATCTGTGCTGCTGTCATTGACGTGCGAGACAGTTAGCTTGTCGCTCTGGTCAGGATCTCTGTCGTTGAACAGCACCGTGCCTTGAACGGGACTGACCGAGTTTTCGTCAATTGAGTCGCGGTCGGCTGTGGCAATCGGCGCGTCGTTGGTGCCTCTAATAGTCAGGGTGAGCGTGGTGGTGCTGGTGCTGTCACCATCTGTGATTTGGTAATCGAAGCGGTCGGTGAGGATTTCGTTTACCGCCAATGCCTGCACCACCGGGTTGCTGTTATCGAGACTGTAGCTGTAGGTGCCGTCGGCGTTTAGCGTCAGGCTACCGTAAATGCCGTTTAGCGGCTGGCCAAGATTATTCGCATCGCCGTTGACCTGCGTGACGCTGATTGGGTCGCCATCGACATCAATATCATTGGTTATGACGTTGCCTGTAGCTGGATTAGTGTCATCTTCGCTGATTGTATTATTGTCAGCTACAGCTGCCACACCATCGTTAACGCCATTG
>CASBQH010000400.1 GCA_949127695.1 Synechococcales cyanobacterium PMM_0073 | reverse complement strand
GTCATCGCTTCGGCTGCTGCCGTGGCTTCGTCCAGCAGCGAGGCATTGGCAATTTCTAGCCCAGTTAGATCAATAATCAGCGTTTGGTAGTTGAGCAGCGCTTCGAGCCGCCCCTGGGCGATTTCGGGCTGGTAGGGCGTGTATTGGGTATACCAGCCTGGATTTTCGAGAATATTGCGCTGAATGACGGCGGGGGTGAAGCAGTTGGCATAGCCCATGCCAATGTAGGAGCGAAAAATCTGGTTTTTGGCGGCAATTGCCTTCAGCTCAGCCAATAGCTCTGGCTCTGAGCAAGCGGCTCCAGTTTGAAGCGGACGCTGCATCCGAATCGCGGCGGGGACGGCTTTTTGAATCAGCGCCTCTAGCGAATCTAGCTCTAGCTTGGCCAGCATTGCCGCCACCTCAGTAGCGCTAGGGCCAATATGCCGCCGCTGAAAGTCGTCCTGGCCAAACTTTGAGGCAGTAGCGCTTGACGAAAAGCCGTTCGTTGAGCTTGCGGCTGAAGTCGCTGGACTCGCTGGGCTATCCAAATCATCAACCGCTAAACTCATCGAACGGACAGACGGACTGAGAAGATCAGGCGACAGCTCTGA
Organism: Synechococcales cyanobacterium PMM_0073; assembly: GCA_949127695.1. GTDB lineage: Bacteria > Cyanobacteriota > Cyanobacteriia > Elainellales > Elainellaceae > Elainella. The sequence goes on along the minus strand of CASBQH010000400.1, from coordinate 6,924 downwards.
AGACATAAGGTTTGGGGGGTGCTGAGAGGGATGCTGGTGAAGCTCAATGCGATGGGCAATGTTCTAACTGTTTTAGCGATTTCCGTAACAGTTTGCAACAATAGCCTAGCATTCTGCTCGGCGCGGGCAGTTTCAGCCGCCTGAACTTCACAGAGTCTTCAGTATCTAACCAGGCTCTGGCCAGAACCTGGCCAAGTTTGACCAGCACTGAGCGACTAGCCCAGCAGCAGGTCAAACCCAGCTCTCTCATGGCGCTACTGCCCTTCGACCTGCTGCTGATACTCGTCGGCTGACATGGCATCGGCTAGCTCGGTGATATCTTCGATCCGCACTTTCAGCATCCAGCTTGCTCCATACGGATCTTCGGCCAGCTGCTCAGGTGTTTCAATCAGCGCCTCATTGCGCTCAATCACGGTGCCTGTAACTGGAGCCTTCAGATCTTCGACAGCCTTGACCGATTCTACAGTGCCAAAGGTTTCACCCTTCTCGACTTCGTGGCCCACATCCGGCAGCTCCAAAAACACAATGTCGCCCAGCTGATCAATTGCAAACTCGGTGATGCCAATGGTAACGATCTCGCCGTCTAGGCGGGCGTACTCATGGCTATCGGAGTACCTCAAGTCATCCGGATAGTCAAATGCCATAAACGTTTCTCCGTGGTGGTTGAGAGAGTTTCTATCGCCTCTCCTGCCAGCAGTCTACTGAAGAGACCGGCACTCAAACAATGGGGTCAATCGAGTTTTTTTGAGCCTCGCCATCCAGAACCGAGAGCTCTGCGGCCAGCCAGCGCTAAATTGATGAAGTTTTGTACTCACTTGTAAAGATAATCATGACTCTAATTTTCTTCTCATCCCAAATATCAGATTACCTTGAGATTCTTGAGCGATTTTTGAGTCCTTGCTGTCGTCCAGAATCAGCATAACTTTTCAGCATAACCTTATAGTTTAATTCAACCGCTATTAATTAAAATTTGTTGAGCAGCTGGCTTTTCAGGCTATTCGACTCATCTTTTTAAGCACTTAATCAAGATTCAAAAATAACTTTTCAAATAGATGTAAACATAGCGCAACAAAACTTGATTAAAAATGGTTACAAATACGATAGATTCTTGAGTTTGCCGCAGTTTATCTTTTACGATGTCAGGTACAAGCAAGTCCAATTTGCTTCATACATTTTCTAATCTTTTGCAACTTAAGCAATCATTAAGCAATCATTATGACTACTACTTACCAAAAGCGCGAGAGCGCTAGCGTTTGGGAGAGCTTCTGCAACTGGATGACCTCCACCGACAACCGCCTCTATGTGGGCTGGTTTGGTGTGCTGATGATCCCCACGCTGCTGGCGGCCACCATCTGCTTTATCATCGCCTTCATCGCCGCTCCCCCCGTGGACATCGACGGCATCCGCGAGCCGGTTGCTGGCTCCCTGATGTATGGCAACAACATCATTTCTGGTGCGGTGGTGCCTTCTTCCAACGCCATCGGCCTGCACTTCTACCCAATCTGGGAAGCTGCTTCTCTCGACGAGTGGCTCTACAACGGTGGCCCTTACCAGCTGGTGGTCTTCCACTTCCTGATTGGCATCTTCTGCTACATGGGACGCCAGTGGGAGCTTTCCTATCGCTTAGGAATGCGTCCTTGGATCTGCGTCGCCTACAGCGCTCCGCTGGCCGCTGCGACCTCCGTGCTCTTGATCTACCCAATTGGCCAAGGCAGCTTCTCAGACGGGATGCCCTTGGGAATCTCCGGCACGTTCAACTTCATGTTCGTGTTCCAAGCTGAGCACAACATTCTGATGCACCCGTTCCACATGCTGGGAGTGGCGGGCGTGTTCGGTGGCGCTTTGTTCTCTGCGATGCACGGTTCGCTAGTGACCTCCAGCCTAGTGCGTGAGACCACCGAGAACGAAAGCCAGAACGCTGGATATAAATTCGGGCAAGAAGAAGAGACCTACAACATCGTTGCCGCCCACGGTTACTTCGGACGTTTGATCTTCCAATACGCCAGCTTCAACAACAGCCGTTCACTGCACTTCTTGCTAGGTGCATGGCCGGTCGTGGGGATCTGGATGACGGCATTGGGCATCAGCACGATGGCGTTTAACCTGAACGGGTTCAACTTCAACCAGAGCATCATCGACAGTCAGGGACGAGTGGTGAGCACCTGGGCGGATGTGCTGAACCGGGCGAACTTGGGGATGGAAGTGATGCACGAGCGGAACGCGCACAACTTCCCGCTGGACTTGGCGGCTGGTGAGTCAGCGCCTGTGGCGATCACGGCACCTGCGGTCAACGGTTAAGCTTAGCTCCATCGGCTAACTAAAAAGAGCGCCTCCTGAAAATGGAGGCGCTTTTTGCATGGGAATATGCGGCTTGGCTGACAGACTTAGCAATCTGTGAGGTTAAGAGCAGCCAATCGGTAAAGTGGTGCAAAATTTTGTATCTCTGTTTACATAAAACGATATAATCTGACTGCAATGTTTCACTGATTTCACTGGATCTCGACCTATAATGTGAAGCAACTATAAAGTGTTCGTGACTCGGCATCGTTTAGAACCATCACAGTTCGGAACCATCACAACTCAATTGAGTCAAAACAGCTTCTTAGGCAGGGTGAGAGCAAGAGTCAGGCTTGGATCAGGAGTGCCTACTGAAGTTCCACTACTTAGGGGCAGGTATTGTGAAACACCAAGAGTTGTTAGCCTTGTATCAACAGGGTGAGCGAAACTTCAGAAAGCAAGATTTGAGCGGCCAGTCGTTTGTGGGCGAAAATTTGTCAGGAATTGACCTGAGCGGAGCTGATCTTCGCAGCGCTAATTTCTCAAACGCTTCACTTCAGAACGCCAACCTGACTGGCATTCAGGCAGGAATCCAGCGCCGCCAGCAGATTTTGCTGCTGCTGTTTTTAGGCTTGATCACCGCGATCCTATCTGCCGCCGCTGGGTGGGTCAGCACCTTGCTTAATCTAGAGCTGCGCGCCTTCACAACCGCTTTTGAAGAAGTAACGGCAGGTTGGGCGATTTTGCTAATCTTGATTAGCTTTGCGCTGGTCTCCAGCTTAGAAGGGATCGTGGCTGGGTTTAGCATATTTGCAGTGGCGTTTGGAGTGGCAGTGACGATTGCCATTGTGGGGCCCGCCTTATCAACGCTGATTCATCCGGTCACTTTTGCTGTCGCTTCGGCAATTGGGCTGGCGATTACAATTGCTTCTTCTGTGACGGCGCTGACGGTCTTTGCCACGATTGTGGCGCTGGCCACCGTTCGCGCTTTTGACCTGCGAACGGCGCTGGCGATTCCCGCAATCTACCTTTTGGTCTTTGGCTATATTGTCTCAATTACTGAGATTGTGACTTCGATGGTGGCAGTTGTGCCTGCGGTGATGCTATTAAGCGCCTATCTGGGCTGGCAGGCGCTTCAGGGCAATCCCAAACATCGGCTGATGCGGCGGCTCGCTCGCTCGCTGGTGATTCGCTGGGGCACCAGCTTTCGGGGTGCAGATCTGGCTCACGCCAACTTCTCGCATAGCAATTTGACCAACGTTAACTTTGATGAGGCCAACCTAACCCGGGTTTGCTGGACCGGAACCGAGTCAGATCAGCCGCTGCTCTCGGTTCCATCTGGTTCGTCCTCCTAGCGCTGATGCAACTTCAGCACAGCTGGCTCAGTTTGAATCGGCAGCGCATCTAAAATATCAGTCTGAGCACAGTATTTCAGGTCATCCTGGCAATCCAGCCGCAGCAGCCGCTGACCATGCGTGGCGTTCTGCAATAGCCCCAGCAGATTATCTTGCCACTGGCTGTAAAGAGCAACCGCGCTAAACACTTCGTCATTTCCGGCGAGTTCGCTCAGCGGATGACCGCCAGACATCTGGCTCAGCTGATGCACAATTGCGCCTGCACAGACTGTATCTTCCAGCGAGAAGCTGCCCTCCCAGCCAGAGCCGACAATCCAGACTGTCTGCGGCTGATGGTGATGCAGATAGTTAACGACTGCGGCTCGGTTCGTTAAAGCGGCGGTTAGTACGGTCTTGGCATTCTGAATCCGAGAGAGGCAGCGCGTGCCGTTGGTGGTGCTAATAAACAGACGACGGTTGGCCATTAAGTCTGGCTGGCAGTCGAGCGGCGAATTGCCCAAATCGCAGCCTGCCACCTTTGCGCCGCCGCGCTCTCCGGCACGTAGCCGCTTGGATGCAGGCCAATCCTCGCTGACGCGCATCAGTTCGTCCATGCTGCTAAAAACCTGCACGGCTTCAGCGCCAGCAGCCAGCGCTGCCGCCATCGTGGTTGTAGCGCGTAATACATCGACTGCAATGGCGCAGCTCGGTAAATTATCGGTAGGTGTCAGCTCAGGCGTATGAAAAACAGATATTTTCACAAGGGTTAGGGGTGCGTTAAGGCGCGTAAGAGATCAAACAGCGAGGCTGATAAATGCCGGAATCAGGCGGAAAGGCCAGGAAAGTGGAAAACTGCATTCTGCATTTCCTAAAAATTCGCGGCTCGGTTGCAACCTAACTTCACAAATCATTCTATCGGCTAATTGCAGTGGATTGAGGCTAAAGCCTTGATTGGTTTCAGAGAGGATGCTCTATGACTGCGGCAGAATTTGTAGCAAAAGCTACCGTTCGGTCGCCATCCAGGCACGCAGAATTTCGGCCACTGTCCAGGCTTGGGCAATGCAGCCCTTGGGCATCATCGGCGCGTCGCCATCAAAAATTTCGCTAGCGCTGCCTAAGCCATGTGTCAGGAGATGGTCAGACATGGGTGACAGCAGCTGTCGAGCCTGGGTAATATCGCCATAGACCCGCAGATGAGCCAGCACATAAGGCCCCAGCAGCCAGCCCCAGACTGTGCCCTGATGATAGGCTCCGTCGCGCTGCCGCAGATCGCCGCCATAGTGCCCCTGATAGTTTGGGTCTTGTGGCGCTAATGAGCGCAGCCCGTAGGAAGTCAGCAGCGCTCTGCCGCAGGTATCTACAACGCTGCGCTGCTGGGCTGGCGTCAGCGGGCTTTCGGGCAGCGAAACGGCGAAAATCTGGTTGGGGCGCAGGCTGGCGTCATCGCCTGTAGGGGTATCCAGCAAATCGTAGCAGTAGCCCAGCTCCGAGTTCCAAAACCGCGCGAACCGTGCCAGCGTCCGGTCGGCAATTGCTTCGTATTCCTGATGTGGCCTGCCCAGCATTCGGGCAAATCTGGCCATGGTGCGAAGGGCGTTATACCAGAGGGCGTTAATTTCAACTGCTTTGCCAACGCGCGGTGTGACGACCCAATCGCCAATTTTGGCATCCATCCAGGTGAGCTGAAGGCCGGGTTCGCCCGCGTAAAGCAGGCCATCGGCTGGATCAAGGTGAATGTTGTAGCGCGTGCCGCGACAGTGCCAGTCGATGATTTCAGCCAGAATGGGAAACAGCTCGCTCAGCAGATCGTCGTCTTGAGTGGCTGTGTAATAGTGCTGAATCGCTTCAAAGTACCAGAGCGTCGCATCGACGGTGTTATATTCTGGCAGTTCGCCCACGTCTGGAAAGCGATTGGGCAGCATTCCTTGATCGACATATTGAGCAAAGGTACGCAAAATTAAGCGGGCAATCTCGGAGCGTCCGGTGGAGAGCGTCAAACCGGGCAGGCTGATCATCGTGTCGCGCCCCCAGTCGCTAAACCAGGGATATCCGGCAATGATCGTCTTGCCGACTAAAATATCTGCTTCACTCTCCGGTTCAGCGGGTTCTAGCTTGGCCAAGCTCACCCGCCGACTCACAATAAACTGATCGGCGGCCAACACCAGCTGATTTAGCCAGGGCGCAGGCTCTTTGCTGTCCAGCGGGCGGCTGGTGCGCCAGAAATTCAGCAGCTTTTGCTCATAGAGCTGCCGCTGCTTCAGCGTGATTTCGCCCTCTAGCTCTGGATTTGGCTCCGTGCTGGCTACTACGGTTAGCGATTCTCCGGGCTGTAGCGTCAGGTGAAAGGTGGCCACATGCAGGTGGTCTTCGCGGTCAGGTAGTCCCCGACAGCGCTCTCTGGCCAGATCAAACTGGTAGTACCAGTCATGCAGCGTCAGCAGTGCAGCGCGATTGCTGAGCAGATAGAGCGGCATGGCGTCAGGTGTTGAGAGCACCTTCACGCCTGATGCGACGCGATCCACCGCCATCTGCCAGCCCCAGCTGCGAATGCCGCCGTGATGATCGCGGTAGTTGACCAATGCCTTAATTAACAGCGCCACGGGCTGGCTGGCACGCTGGAGATGATACTGCACGTAGGTTGTGTTTGCGCCATGCTGCATCCAAATTCGCTTTTCTAGGAGCGCATCGGCACAGGCAAACCGCCAGGTGGGCACAGCACCTTCCAATCTGAAATGTTCAATCTGCCGATAGCCCTGCGGCTCAATTTGGCCATCCGCCCAGCGGTTGCTGCTGAGGGCGTAAACCTGCTGGTCATAATGCAGGATTTCTTCGAGCTTGGTCAGCATTAGGGTACGGCCTAGCGGCGGCTGGAGCGCGGCGATCAGCAGGCCGTGATAGCGGCGGGTCAAAGCGCCTGCTACAGTGCCGGAGCCGTAGCCGCCAATCCCGTTGGTCACGAGCCATTCACGCGCTGCGGCAATCTCGTAATCTCCGCAAATTTCCCGGCCAAATCCAATGCTCATGAAAAACCAGCGGCGCTATGCTATTAGAATACCGTGATGCTAAAGATATCGGATACTGGGGCAGCAAGGCTGAGACCAGCCTAAGATTCAGCCTGAGACTGGGCTAAAAGTTTAATGCAAGCAATGGCGGCATCCTGGCTGGGGCTGATGATTGGCAATTCGCGGCTGCACTGGGCTTGGTCTGAGGTTGAAGCGCTGCCACCCTTTGAGTCGCAAACCTATAGGCTGCAAACCTATAGGCGGCAAACCTACGATCTGCCGCATCTATCCGCTGCTCAAATCGCCAGCCT
>CASBQH010000399.1 GCA_949127695.1 Synechococcales cyanobacterium PMM_0073 | reverse complement strand
CGTCAATTTGCTCAATCTCATAGCCCGCCATCCGCAGGCTGTCAGGCACTTGCTCAATTGGCTCACCCGGATCAAGCCAGAGTTCTAGAAGTGAACCGGGCGGCATTTTTTCTAAACGCAGCTTTGCCCGCACAAAGCTAAGCGGACAGGGGATACCCCGCAGATCGAGCTGGACATCGGCAGATTGAGTTAGAGACATGAGGCAATCTACCCTTTAAATAACCCGCCCAAAAAGCCCTCAATGCCGCCGCTCTTGCTCAGCCGCTCGCCGCGAATTTTAACCAGTCTATCCAGCAGCTCGCGCTCTTCTGGGTTAACTTTGCCAGGAATTTCGATCTGTACCGTCAGCAAATGATCGCCCCGACTGGCCGAATTTCCCAAGCGCGGTACGCCCCGATGCTCCAGCGTTAGCACCGTATTAGGCTGGGTTCCAGGCGCAATCGCCACTTCAACCGCCCCATCCACGGTTTCCACCTCGATCTTGTCGCCCAAGATCGCCTGTAAATAGCTAATCTTGACTTCTGAAAGGACATTAATGCCGTCGCGTCTAAACTTGGCATCTTCATTCACAAACAGGTAGACATACAGATCACCGGCTGGGCCGCCGCGCTGACCAGCATCGCCTTCGCTCGAAACCCGCAGTCTGGTGCCGTTATCAACCCCAGCCGGGATGGCAATCTCTAGCTTTTTGGCTTCCTGCTTTTGGCCACTGCCACCACAAGAGTCGCATTTGTCTTCAATGACTTGGCCGCTGCCGTTGCAGGTGGGGCAGGCTGAAACCTGCGTGAAGCTGCCAAACGGGGTGCGCGTGGCGCGGCGCACCTGACCCGCACCGCTGCAAGTGGGGCAGACGCGGGGCTGAGTTCCCGGTTTTGCGCCAATCCCTTTACAGACGCCGCAGGTCTCTAAATGGCTGATTTTGATTTCTTTTTTGCCGCCAAACACCGCCTCTTGGAAGTCCAGCTTTAAATCAAGCCGCAGATCTTCGCCGCGCGTGGGACCAGCTCTTCTGCGTCCGCCGCCCTGCTGGTTGCCCATTCCGGTTGAGAAGCCGCTGAAAAAGCTCTCAAAAATATCGGCAAAGCCGCCCATATCGCTAATGTCTTGGAAGCCAGAGCCAGCGGCTGCGCCTCCCACCCCCGCTTCGCCAAACCGATCGTAGCGAGCCTTAACCTCTGGATCAGAGAGAACTTCGTAGGCGCGGTTAATCTCTTTGAAGCGCTCTTCGGCACCCGGATCTTTGTTCACGTCAGGGTGATACTTGCGCGCTAGCCGACGATAGGCGCGCTTGATTTCTTCTTTATCGATATCCCGCGAAACGCCTAAGATTTCGTAGTAATCACCTGCCATAGAGCGCTATTTCAAATAAGAATGAAACAAATGCAAGAGCCAAACATGGATCGCTGAGAGCTATCATAGCCGATTCGCGGCCTCGCTCCATTCCATCCTAAACTAATCAATGGCTAACGGGGCGTTTAGCCAGAACAAGCTCCTGCCTGAATCACCCTTAGTCCACCATCTTCCTTAATCCACCGCTTCATAGTCAGCCGTGATGGTTTCATCCTCGCCAAACTCTTCTTCGCTGTAGGCTTCAGAGAACGGATTTTCTTCAGGGGGCAGATGGCCATTTTGCCAGGGCGCAGCCTGAGTTGTGGCCTCTTCTTCAGCGGGCGGCTGTTGAGCCTGAAAATAGACTGCTTCGCCAATTGACAGCAGCGTTTGCTGAAGATCGTCAATTCGAGATTGCAGTATCTCTACAGAGCTGCTGCGGTCGGCGAGCGCTCCGCGCAGTTCGGCCACTTTTTGGGTGGCCTGGGTTCGCATCTCGTCGGTGATAAATTCGGCGTTGTCGCGCAGGGTGGTTTCGTAGCTGTAGAGCAGCGTGTCGGCCTGGTTACGGAGGGCTACGAGCTGCTTGCGCTGTTCGTCGTCCTCGGCATAGAGATCGGCCTCTTGGCGCATCCGCTCCACTTCTGCGTCGCTGAGGCCGCCTGTGCTGGTAATGCTGATGCTCTGCTCGCGGCCTGTGCCTTTGTCGCGGGCGGCCACGCGCAGAATGCCGTTGGCGTCAATTTCAAAGGCGACTTCAATTTGGGGTACGCCTCTGGGCGCGGGCGGAATGCCGGTCAGCTGAAATTTGCCTAGGCTCTTGTTGTCGCGCACCATCGCCCGCTCGCCTTGCAGCACATGAATTTCCACCGAGGGCTGGGCGTCGGTAGCCGTGGAAAACACCTGCGATTTGCTGGTCGGAATCGTGGTGTTGCGGTCGATAATCTTGGTAAAGACTTCGCCTAGTGTTTCAATGCCCAGCGACAGCGGCGTCACGTCGAGCAGCAGCAGGTCTTTGACTTCGCCACCCAGCACGCCTGCCTGAATTGCCGCGCCCAGCGCCACGGCTTCGTCGGGGTTGACTGAACGATCGGGCGGCTTGCCGTCAAAGTAGCTGGAAATTGCTTCTTGCACTGCGGGCACGCGGGTTGAGCCACCGACTAGAATAATTCGATCAATCTGGTCAGGCGAGAGGTCGCAGTCTTTGAGTGCCTGCGTTACAGGGTCAATGGTGGCCTGCACTAGGGGCTTAATCAGCTCTTCAAAACTGGCGCGGGTCAGCTCCATTTCCAGATGCTTTGGCCCCGTGTCGTCGGCAGTAATAAACGGCAGGTTGATTGTGGTGTTGAGCATGTTAGACAGCTCGATTTTGGCTTTTTCAGCCGCCTCGCGCAGCCGCTGGAGTGCCATTTTGTCGGTAGAGAGGTCAATGCCTTCCTGCTCGCGGAAGTTGTCCATCATCCAGCTCACCAGCCTATTGTCGAAGTCGTCGCCGCCGAGCTGGTTGTTGCCGGAGGTGGCCTTGACTTCAAAGACGCCCTCGCCGAGTTGCAGCACCGAAACGTCAAAGGTGCCGCCGCCGAGGTCAAATACCAGCACCGTTTGGTCTTGATCCTGCTTTTCTAGGCCGTAGGAGAGCGCCGCCGCCGTCGGCTCGTTGATGATTCGCAGCACTTCAAGTCCGGCGATGGTGCCTGCATCTTTGGTGGCTTGGCGCTGAGCGTCCGTGAAGTAGGCTGGAACGGTGATCACGGCTTGCGTCACGGTCTCGCCCAAGTAGTTTTCGGCATCCTGCTTCATCTTTTGCAGGATCATTGCCGAAATTTCTTGCGTGGTATAGCTTTTGCCCCGAATCTGCACATCTATGGTGTCGTCTTTGCCATGCACGCAGATATAGGTGACTCGGCCTCGCTCATCTTCGGTATCGTGCCAGCGCCGCCCAATAAACCGCTTGATGCTGAAGACGGTGTTCTCGGCGTTGGTGACGGCCTGCCGCTTGGCTAACTGACCAATCAGCCGTTCCCCAGTTTTGCCAAATCCGACAATGCTGGGCGTGGTGCGTCCGCCTTCTGAGTTGGAGATCACAACGGGTTTGCCGCCTTCTAAAACGGCAACGCAGCTATTTGTGGTGCCCAAGTCGATGCCAATAACTTTTCCCATAACTCGCGCTTACGACAGGTGTTCAGTAAATATCTGCGTCATGTTTAATGCAGATTCGGTGCAATTTCTGATAAATTCGGAGGCTACCTACATTTAAGTTGCCTTGAGGTCAGTATTCCGCAATTTCTCGGGAATATGATCAGCTTCAGCCGAAATGTTTGTGATCTTCATCAGAAAATTCGCGATTTACGCAGATGCGGTTTGGGATTGATGCGCTTGCCCCTAGACTCGGCCTCTAAGCCTTAGCCCTCAGTCTCAGCTTCTTCAGGCGGAGCTGCCACCTTCACCATGGCGTGACGCAAGACGCGCTCGCCCAGCACATAGCCTCGCACCAGCTCTTCAAGCACCGTGCCTTCGGGCTGCTCAGCAGTTGGCTCGCGCATCACGGCTTCATGCAGATTCGGGTCAAACTCTTTGCCCTCTGAGCGCATGGGCGAGACGCCAATCCGCTTCAGCGAATCGACCAGCTGTTTATAGACGCTCTGGTAGCTCTTGTGAATGTTCATCTCGCTGTCGGTTTGCGGCTTAATCTGCGAACGCGCCCGCTCAAAGTTATCCACAACGGACAGCAGCTCTTTAATCGTGCTGCATTTAACCTGCTGCTCTTGCTCTTCTTTTTCTTTTTGGGTGCGCTTGCGGAAGTTTTCAAAGTCAGCCGCAATTCGCATATATTGACCAGTCCGGTCTTCTAGCTGAGCCTTGAGGCTTTCAATATCTTGCGTTAAGGCGCTTACCACTTGACTATCGGTTGCAGCCGCTGCGTCGGGCTGGTTTAGCGGCATTTCAGGCGCATCTGTCACCGCAGCTGGCTCTTCTGGATCCAGCGTAAACGGCTCCGCGTCGGGGTCTAGCGTAAATTCTTCAGTCTCTGCGGTCGGCTCAACGGGAGCGCTGTTAGGAGAATCATCTATCGACGGTTCTGGGGTCGATGTTTCGGGATCAGGTCGGTTTTCGACAGACATTGGCTCACTTTCCACTTGCTCAACGGCTTCAGAGATCAGGGTCTCTTAATTTTAAATATCTTTCAAATCAATTTAGGACGCTGGCGATGCTCCCTCGTCCATAACTCCCTATTTTGCCCTAAGTTTAGACAATCCCTAGCGTTAGCTGGGATGAATAGCGCAAAAATAGCTTGATTCGCTCTGATTGTAACGCTCTCAAAACCTCTGCCGCCTTATGATCTTTCAGCCCGATGCCGCTCAATCTTCGCTGAAGCTGCTGTTTGTCTCAACCCCGGTGGGCGCATTGGGGTCAGGTCTGGGCGGGGGCGTGGAACTCACGCTGCAAAATATTGCCGAGGCGATGGTACAGCGGGGGCATCAGGTGCAGATTCTGGCTCCCGCTGGCTCCAAGCTAGCG
>CASBQH010000398.1 GCA_949127695.1 Synechococcales cyanobacterium PMM_0073 | reverse complement strand
TTTTTGAAATTAGATCCTCTAGACTTGAGCGCCTCTGCCTAGCTCGCTATTAGCTAACAGCTGCCATCTCAGGCCGACTACCGACTGCTTGGCGATCAATTACCTGATCAATCAAGCCATAGGCCATAGCTTCTTGAGCCGACATGAAAAAGTCGCGCTCGGTGTCACGCTCAATTCGCTCTAGCGGCTGATTCGTGTGGTCAGCTAGCGCTTGGTTCAGCTGCTTCTTCAGGTATAGAATTTCTTTGGCCTGAATTTCAATATCTGAAGCCTGTCCCTGCGCGCCGCCCGAAGGCTGGTGAATCATAATTCGCGAATGCTGCAAGCTCATCCGCTTGCCTTTAGCGCCAGCGCTGAGCAGAAAAGCGCCCATGCTTGCCGCCAACCCATAGCAAATGGTGCAGACCTGAGGCCGAATATGATTCATCGTGTCATAGATCCCTAAGCCCGCCGTGACCGAACCGCCCGGAGAATTAATGTAGAGATAGATATCTTTCTCAGGATCTTCGGCCTCTAAGAACAGCATCTGCGCCACAATCCGGTTAGCCATGTCAGAATCCACGACTTCAGATAAGAAAATGATCCGCTCCCGCAGCAGGCGAGAGTAAATGTCAAAGGCGCGTTCGCCTCGACCTGATTGCTCAATAACGGTAGGAATCATGCAGTCTTCTCGCGTATTTGCCTTAAGTTCTCTAATTCTAGCGACTTCCTGGAGCAGATTTTTAACAAGCGAGATGGGAGCTTTCCGTACTTAAATCTGACCAGCGAATCTGACCAGAGATCTAGTGACTGGCCTGATCGCTGACTTGCTCGAATGTATCCGTGTCGCTGGGCTTAGCCGCAAGCTCAGGCTGCTCTATGACGAAATGCGTCAAAAACGCCTGGAGCTTCATGCGATGGATGTATGGCCAGCCGCCGCTTTGCTCAATATCGCGCAGTAGCGCATAGAGCGCCTGTCGGTTCTGAGGCAGTGCCTCTTGAAAAAGCCCGTCGCGAATCTCTTGATGCAGGCGCTCTAGCAGCCTCAGAATTGCCAAAAGTTCTAGGCTCTGACCCTGCTGCCGCTGCGCTACCGTCCAGATGCTGGTGGCAATCTCCTCTAGGTCAGCACTCAAATCTATGTTGACTAAATCTGCGCTGGCTCGATCTGCCTCTGCCTCTGATGCCTTGTCCATACTGCCCGTTGCTCTACAAATTGGGGGATCTCTGGTGGAGCCTGCTGCTCGCTCAGCTTTAGCCTACTACCTGAGTCAACCTACCTCAAAACAAGAATTTTTGGCTGAAGACAAAAGAAAGGCAGCAAGGTCTTGTAAAATTTAGCATGGAGTCATTGTTAAGCTACAGCAACCTCTGAGCAGGTTTGATCAGCAGCAGTCCAGCGTCAGACTGAACGCGCATGGAGCGAGTGACCCCATTCATAGGGTTTTGACATTTCACGTTGCATTTCACATGCATTCCACATGCATTCCACATTAGATACAAGATACAAGAGGTTGAACATGAGGTATCGCGCTTTAATCGTTTCTGTTCTAGCGCTCTGTTTTGGACTGCTGACAGCCTGTAGCGACGGCCCAGCCAACGCTACCACTGCCCTCACCTACGAAGAGGTGCGCGGCACCGGAATTGCCAACACCTGTCCTCAGCTGGACACCACTCGACGCGGCTCAATTCCGCTGGAGTCCGGTCAAGAATATGTGCTAACTGAGCTTTGCATGGAGCCGACCAATTTCTTTGTCAAAGAAGAGTCGGTGAGCAAGCGCAAAGAAGCTGAGTTTATTGCCGGTAAGCCGATGACTCGCATGACTTCTTCGCTCGATCAGGTCAAAGGCAAGCTGACGCTAGGAGCCGACGGCAGCCTCACCTTTGAGGAGCAGGGCGGCTTCGATTTTCAGGCCGTCACGGTGAAAATGCCCAGCGGCGAGCTAGTGCCCTTCCTGTTTACCGTCAAGGGCTTGGTCGCCAGCTCTGCACCCGGCTTTGACGGCATCACTACCTCAACTGACTTTGAGGGCGAATACCGCGTGCCGTCTTACCGCACCTCCAACTTCCTTGATCCCAAAGGCCGGGGCTTAACCGCAGGCTATGACAACGCCGTGGCGCTACCCTCTCGCGCCGATAGCGAAGAGCTAATCAAAGAAAATATGAAGCGGTTTGACACTGGCAAAGGGCAGGTGTCGTTCCAGGTGGCCAAGATCAACAGCGCGACGGGCGAAATTGCTGGCACCTTTGAGAGCCTCCAGCCCTCTGACACAGACATGGGGAGCAAAAAGCCGCTAGATGTGAAGGTTCGTGGCCTGTTCTATGCCCGCGTTGAGCCTGCTCAGATCTAGTTTCTGGATGATAGCTTAAGCGTTTGAGGAGGGGGTTCCCCCTCCTTTTTGCTGCACAGCTAGCGCTCTGTCAGAGATTTATACCCAGCGCCAATTTGCATCCAACGTAAAATTTCGTTCGTATAATAATGCCATTGGGGTCTGCATTGATTCAGAACATCGGCCATTGGGTTCCCGTGCTTTAACTGATAGCGCTGTTGCACCAAAGCTTGGCATCCGTGAATCTGCGATTGCTGAAGCTGAATTGTCCAGGTAAATTGTTCAGTACAAGCCAAGAAATTCTGTACTGAAAAGCACTTGTCTGGTGTTTTGATACGGAATTCCGCCATAATAAAAGCAAAATGGTGGCAGCTTTGGCGAATTGATTCCCTAACCCCGTTTCCCCAATTCCTGAATATGCATACTCCCGTCGCCACTGAACTCAAAACCGAAAGCCTAGAACTGCTGCGCGCCTACTATGAATGCCCTTCAGCAGAGCTACGCAACCGAGTCGTGGAGCTAAATCTTGGGCTGGTTCGCAAAGAGGCGCACCATTGGGTGAATCAATGTACTGAGAGCTACGACGACCTGATGCAGGTGGGCAGCATGGGGCTGCTGCGAGCGATTGAGCGCTTTGATATGGCCAAAGGCCATGCCTTCAGCTCGTTTGCCGTCCCCTACATTCGGGGCGAGATTCAGCACTATCTGCGTGACAAAAGCTCGCCGGTCAGAATTCCGCGCCGCTGGCAGACGATTCAGCATCAGGCGGCAGCGCTCACAGCCGAGCTGCGGACTCAGCTGAACCGTCAACCCAGTGACGCTGAGGTGGCTGAGGCGCTCCAGATTCCGCTGGCCGAGCTGCAAGAAGTGAAGCTGGCCTTCCGCAACCGCGCGCCCTTGAGTTTGGATGCGCCCATTAGCGAGGGAGATGAAGGCTCGGTTTCCTTAGCCGAACTGATGCCCGACAACCGCTACCAGAGCTTTCAGCTGGCCCAAGAAGACCAGATTCGGCTCCAGCAGGCGCTGGTGCAGCTAGAGAAGAGAACCCGCGACGTGCTGGAATTTGTCTTCCTCTATGATCTAACCCAAAAAGAAACCGCAGAACGGCTCGGCATCAGCTCAGTCACCGTGTCGCGCCGCGTTAAGAGCGGGCTGGAGCTACTGCGGCAGATGATGGTTGCCCCAACTAGCTGAAGCCATTAACCCGCACCGCATTGGCCTTGCTGCCGCAGCAGATGGTCGCAAAGCACCAGCGCCACCATCGCTTCCACCATCGGCACGGCGCGAGGCAGCACGCAGGGGTCGTGACGGCCTTTCGCCGCTAGGGTGGTTTCTTCACCCTGGTTAGTGACGGTGCGCTGCGGCTTGCGAATTGTGGCAGTCGGCTTAAACGCTACCCGCAAAATAATATCCTCGCCGTTGCTGATGCCGCCCTGAATGCCGCCAGAGCGATTGGTGCGAGTGCGGGTTTGCCCCTGCTCATCCAGATAAAACTCGTCGTTATGTTCGCTGCCGGTGAGCAATGTGCCCGCAAAGCCGGAGCCAATTTCAAAGCCTTTGCTGGCGGGTAGCGACATCGCGCCTTTGGCTAAGTCGGCCTCTAGCTTGTCAAAGACTGGCATCCCTAGCCCGCTAGGAACATGCCGCGCCACGCATTCGACCACGCCGCCGATTGAATCCCCGCCGCGCCCCGTCTGCTCAATTAGCTCAATCATCTGTTCGGCACAGTCGGCGTCAGGGCAGCGGACAATATTGCTTTCGACTTGCTCCAGCGTCACGGTGCTGGGGTCAACCATGCCTTCGAGATCTTTGATTCGCTTGACATAGCCAATAATTTCGACGCCTGCGGTTTGCTTCAAGATTTTTTTGGCAATTGCGCCAGCCGCCACGCGGCCAATCGTTTCGCGGGCTGAGGAGCGTCCGCCGCCCTGAAAGTTGCGAATGCCATATTTGGCGTCATAGGTGGCATCGGCGTGAGAGGGGCGATAGGACTTGGCGATCTCCTCGTAGTCTTGTGAGCGGGCGTCTTTGTTGCGGATCAGAATTGAAATTGGCGTGCCCAGCGTCTGGCCTTCAAACAAGCCTGACAGAATCTCGCACTGGTCGGCTTCCTGGCGCGGCGTGGTAATTTTGCTTTGCCCCGGACGCCGCCGGTCTAGCTCAAACTGGATTTCTTCAGCCGAAATTTCTAGGCGCGGCGGGCAGCCGTCAATAATTACCCCGACGCCGCCGCCATGCGATTCGCCAAACGTGGTGATCCGAAATAAATGCCCAAACGTATTGCCCATTGGTCGTTGCCCTGCCGCGTTCCAGCCTCGATTGTAGCTGAAAACGCTGGGCTGATTGGCTCACCCTTGAAGCGTCGCCGATGCAATTGCTGCGTTCAATCTCAGAAAATCTCAGCCGATTCTGCAACTCAATTACCAGAATCAGTCAGAATTTGACTAGGGACGCAAGCAATTTGGGATATGGATATTAAAAACGGGTTTGTCGGTGCGGTTGGCAATACGCCCTTGATTCGGCTAGACAGCTTCTGTGAAGAGACAGGCTGTGAAATTCTGGGCAAAGCAGAATTCTTGAATCCGGGCGGCTCTGTTAAAGATCGCGCTGCGCTTTACATGGTTGAAGCGGCTGAGCGGCAGGGCTTGCTCAAACCGGGCGGCACGGTGGTGGAGGGCACAGCGGGCAACACGGGCATTGGCTTAGCGCATATCTGCAACGCCAAAGGCTACCGATGCCTGATTATTATTCCTGAAACGCAGTCCCAGGAAAAAATTGATCTGCTGCGGACGCTGGGGGCTGAAGTGCGGACTGTGCCCGCCGTTCCCTATAAAGATCCGAATAACTACGTGCGGCTCTCTGGTCGGGTCGCCGCCGAACTCGACAACGCGATCTGGGCGAATCAGTTTGATAATCTGGCCAACCGACAGGCGCATTACGAAACGACCGCTGCTGAAATCTGGGCGCAGACCGACGGCAAGCTGAATGCCTGGGTGGCGGCAACCGGCACAGGCGGCACCTATGCGGGCGTGGCGCTGTTCCTCAAGGAAAAAAATCCCGCGATCAAATGCGTCCTGGCTGACCCGATGGGCAGCGGCCTCTACAGCTACGCCAAAACGGGCAAAATTCAGATAGAAGGCAGCTCCATTACCGAAGGCATTGGCAATAGCCGCGTTACGGCCAACATGGAGGGCGTGCCAATTGACGATGCGATTCAGGTAGAAGACCCGGAAGCGATCCGCGTCGTCTATCAGCTGCTGCACCAGGACGGACTATTTATGGGGGGTTCGGTCGGCATCAACGTGGGGGCAGCGGTGGCGCTGGCGCGGCAGCTAGGGGCGGGGCATACCATTGTCACCATACTCTGTGACGGCGGCGCACGCTACCAATCGCGGCTGTTTAACCCGGCATGGCTGGCCGAGAAAGGGCTGGCGATGCCGGGGGCTTAAACAGCCATGCCACCGCCAACGCTGATGGTTTGTCAGAATACGGCCTGCCGCCGATCGGGTGCGGCAAAGCTGCTGGCGGCATTTGAGGCCAGTCTCGCAGCGGATGAGGCCAGGAGCGTGATAGGCGGTCGCTGTCTGGGGCAATGTGGCAATGGCCCCGTGGTGCTGCTGCTACCTGAGCAGATTTGGTATTATCAGGTACATCCTGATCAAGTTCCCGTAATTTTGCACCGGCATTCATGCAGACTGGGCTGTAGCCCAGATGACGAGCCGAAGTAGCTAATTGAGTCATTCTGGCTAGCTGAGGTTAAGCCTAGTCAAATTTACAGAATCGATCACCCTCCCAACGCCCGTGCCGCAGTTTCAGTCTGTAGATCTGCGATTGTGAAGCCTTTGTTTATCAAGTTTAGTAAAGAAGACAAGCTGTGAGCGGCTGGGCAT
>CASBQH010000397.1 GCA_949127695.1 Synechococcales cyanobacterium PMM_0073 | reverse complement strand
CCTTTGACCAGCTAGAGCCTGACCTCGACCCAGAACCCGATGACGATCCAGATGATCCGATCCTCCAGCTGTTTGGCCAAACCGGCGTGCGTCCCAGCTTCGGCAATCTGCATCCGCTCGAAGGGATGCGGCCTGTGCTCTACGAAGAAGAAGCTCGCCTGCTGCTGGTGGCGCTGACGGCCTTACAGCGCTTCTTTCAACAGCATCTGCCCAAGCTGGATGTCGAGGACTTTCCGGCGCTCAGCAGCCGCTACCGCATCCCGAATCCGGAGCATCTCTCAGACGGTTCGCCGGGTGGTTTGCCGGGTGGTTTGCTTGAGCAGCAGTTGGGCAAAGCCAAGGCCGCCAAAGCTCCTAAAACTCCTAAAGCCCCCAAAGCGACTGTCAGCGTCAAGGTTTCAACGCTGCCTGAGGTGGCTACCGAGCTATTTGAAATGTCGATGGGCGAGGATGACTCGGAACCGGGTCTGGATCTGCCGGTCTTGCATAATGATTTGATTCCAGATGATGCGTTCTATAGCTTAGGCGCAATGCCCTGGGAAACCTTTGACGTACTGCGACAGGTGGTTGAGTCGCATCAGCCCGTTGCAGACAGCTTCACGCGCGGCACAGATGGCTTTCCAGTGATCTTGATTCAAACCTCGCGCCCCAAAGCCAAGGCGCTGATTGAAGAACTCCAGGCGGCGGGCGGACTCAAGTCAATTTGCTTTAATCCGGGCGAAGATCCGCTGTCTGAAGAGCAGTATGACCTCGGCATTTTGGAGACCCAAGACGGCGAGCTGCATCTGTTTGGCGAGTTTTATGAGCAAGATCCGGTGCATATTCAGGCGCGCAAAAAGTGGGATCAGCGCTGCAAGAAAACCAAAGGCTTCTGCGGACTGGTAATTGCGCGGGGACTCAAAGGCGCTTCGCGAGGCAATCCGCAGCTCAACGACATGATGGCGCTATTTGAAACTCAGGCCATTTCTGAGCAGGATTTGGGGCTGGGATCGCTTCAGTTGATCCCCTATGTAGACTAGCCTCGTCCAGAAATTTGGCTGATCGGCAAACCAACTTTCCTGAAGAACTGTTACAGATCATCACCAAAGATCAATATGGGGTCAGCGGCGATGATAGGATTCCAGCAAAACGTTCCGAGAACGAATTCAGAGTACGATTTATGGCAGAAACTCTTACTGGAAAGACTCCCATTTTCGGCGGCAGCACCGGCGGGCTGCTGAGCAAGGCAGAAGAAGAAGAAAAATACGCAATCACCTGGACAAGTTCTAAAGACCAGGTGTTTGAGATGCCGACTGGCGGTGCGGCCACGATGCAGTCAGGTGAGAACCTGCTGTATCTGGCGCGCAAAGAGCAGTGCTTGGCGCTCGGCGCTCAGCTCCGCACCAAGTTCAAGCCCAAGATCGAGGATTTTAAAATCTATCGGATCTATCCCAGCGGCGAAACCCAATATCTGCACCCGGCAGATGGCGTTTTCCCTGAGAAGGTGAACGAAGGCCGCACGGCAATCAACACCTTGCCTCGCAGCATCGGCGAAAATCCGCAGCCTGCGACTGTCAAGTTCACGGGCAAGAAGACCACCGATCCTTAAGCTCTTTTAATTTGAGCATCTGATTAAAGTAGGGAGCTTCCCTACTTTTTTATTGGGATTTTGTAGGTTTTTTAGCGCCCCGCCCAAAACAGCAGCCAGACGCCCGCCAGAGCCACCAGCGCGCCCAAAACCGCCCGTAGACTGACCCGCTCACCCGTGATCACCGCAATCGGCAGCACAAATAGCGGGCTAGTGGCCGTCAGGGCTTGGGCAATACCAGTGGCGGTAAACTTCAGCGCCGTCTGCTGGAGCCAAACGCCTAGATAAGTGCCCGTGAGCGAGGCGGCCATCAGCCCCAGCAAAAACCGCCTTGAGTGCAGCGGTTGCAGCAGGCTCTGAGGCATTTTGATCAGCAGATAGGGCAACAGCAGCAGCGCCCCAGCCGTCAGCCGAATCAAGCTGCTCCAGAGCGGGCTGATCGTCGTCTGCACCAAAATTGCCCGCGACAGCACGACGCCAACTGCCTGTGCCAATGCCGCCAGCAACCCCAAACTCACGCCCAGCCTCAGTCGAATATTTGCCCGATCTGGCTCGCGCTCAGCAATTACCCAGGCCACGCCGCCGACAGTCAGCAAAATTCCAGCCCAGGCCGATGGCTCTAGACGCTCTTGCAAAAATACCTGCGCCAAGATCGCGGCCAAGGGCGGTGAAACGGCCTCTAACAGCAGCGCCCTTCTAGCTCCCAGCTCGCGCAGAGCCGCAAAAAATACCGAATCGCCCAGGCCAATCCCGACAGCCCCGCTCAAAGCCAGCAGGCTCAGCTGCCCTAAGTTCAGCGACGGCAAGGCGGCTTGACTCAGCCAGAGCGTCAGCCCAATTAGACCGATCGCAATCAGACTTTTAGCAAAGTTGAGCCAAATTGCCGAAACTTGTTTGCCTAATCTGGCGTAAATAAACGAAGCAACCGCCCAGAACAGAGCGGCTGCCAGTGCTGCCAACTCACCGCGAAAAGCCATTGATTAATCGATGCTGATCGAAGTGGGTCGAGAGCCGGGAGTGGAAGCAGGCTCGCTAGGAATGCCGACTTTGCGATAGGTCATGTAGAGCCGATCCCGCCAAGCCCAAAACAGCGCATAGGCCGGATTGTCGGCCAAGCCGGGAACCCCCATGCCCTTGAGCGCTTCAGGAATATTCAGGTAGCCGCCCGCTGGAAACTTGACATACATCGTCATGCCCGCCACGGCAAAATCAGCCAGAGTTGGTTCATCCCCCAGCAGATAAGAGCTGTCTTGCAGCAGCACTGTGAGTGACTCTAAGTTTTGCTGCATGGTTTGCCGCGCCGCCTTGACGGCATCGGGGCCAAAGCCTGTGCCCATGCCCAGCACGTCCAGCGCTTCACGCGGCACAGCTTCCACCAGATTCTTTAGAAAATCGGGTGTCGAACTTGGCAGTAGCGCCTTGCGGAAGGTGGGGTTCTGGCTAAACACCCCCAGCATGGCCTTGCGAGCAGTTAAGCCAATCGACTCGTCTGCCCATTCTTCCAGGATCAGGCAAAGGGCGCGCTGCTTGGGGTCAGCTGGCAGAATTGGCCGCTCTGGGTAACGCTGGTCGAGGTATTTGGCGATGGCGGTAGAGTCGGCAATCACCTCTGCGCCGTCTTTAAGTACCGGCACCTGACGTTGACCAGAGAGCTTGTACAGATCTAGCTGTCCAATTCCTGGGGTTACTTCAATTTTGCGGTAGGGCAAGCCTTTGTAGTCTAGGATCAGGCGAATTTTCTCGCAGTAGTGCGATAGCTCGAATTGGTATAGCTCGATCATGACAGTCTCCTAAGAATTGCGGGCTTCTTGGCAAGCCTATTTACGGTACAGCAGATCGCCAGAGAACCCAAGCCTCGCAGGGAACAAGCCAGATAAACCCAGCAACTTGCTGCCTGACAACTTGAAATGATCTTGAGTCAGCAGCGCTTCTATCTGCCGTGAGAGATATGGAAGCTTAGTCCGACTGTTCAGGATTTCATAAGGTCTTTTCCCCTACTCATCAAAACTTCCAATGTCAAGTTCAGGAACCCAACTTTAATCAAAACGTCATGGGCTGAAAGGCAACTTCATAATTGCTTTACGATGCCGATCTCGTTCACGGTGCAACAAAACGGAGGATAGTTTTGATGAATTCATTCAACCTAACCAGCGGCAATCAGCCGAAAGCAGTCCGGCGTCTAGGTCTAGTCGGTCTAACGGCTAGTGCAGCTCTAGCGGCTGCGGCTCTGTCAGCAGCGGGCAACCCCGCGATCCCTGTTGCTCCAACGGCACAAGCGCCCACGATCGAAACGCCAACCCTTCAAGCTCCAGCGGTTGGAGCGCCCAAGCCAACTGCGCCCGCTATGCCGACTGCGCCCGCTATGCCCACCACGCCAGAGACTGTACCCGGAACTTCCGCACCCGGAACTTCTGTACCCGGAACTTCGATCCCCCCAACCAGTCCGGCGATGCCTGAAGCTCAGACGCCAGATTCGCCCATGACTCCGCAAACGGCTGCCGCCACAGGCACCATCACTGAAGTCGCTGCCGCCAGCGATACCTTCACAACATTGGTTGCGGCTTTGACCGAAGCTGAGCTAACTGAAGTGCTGCAAGGCCAAGGCCCCTTTACCGTATTTGCCCCAACTAATGCGGCATTTGAGGCGCTGCCTGCCGGAACAGTCGAGGAGCTAATGAAGCCCGAAAACCGCGAAACTCTGGTGAAATTGCTCAAATACCATGTGGTGGCCGGTGCTTATCCTTCTAGCCAACTAGAAGCGGGCGACCTGACTTCTGTCGAAGGTTCAACCATCACCGTCACCACGGCAGATGGCTCAGTTAAAGTGAATGATGTGACGGTGCTTCAGCCTGACATCATGGCCACCAATGGCGTCATTCATGCCATTGACCAAGTGATGCTGCCTCCTAGCCCGTAGAACTCTGGGCTTGGCGACTGAATCGCTGAGGCGTTTAAGGACGTGGCTAAGCTGCGTCCTTTTTTGCGGCTACCGGGTTGGGCAGCAGAAACTTATGTAAACTTTTATTAGAAATCTTGGTTGTAATCTCTTTAACCTATGCAAGCTTCCCGTCGTGCGTTTTTGAAAGCTGCCGCTGTTTTACCGGCAAGTCTCATGGTGCTAGGCAGTCCATCTGCATGGGCGATGGGTGGAGTCCAGCCAGAGTTAAATCAGCCTGCCCCTGATTTTACGCTGCCCTCGAATGGCGGGAGTGATATTGCGCTAGCCGACTATCGCGGTCAGTGGGTGGTGGTTTATTTCTACCCCAAAGACTTTACCTCTGGCTGTACCCTAGAAGCGCGGCGGTTTCAGCAGGATTTGCCGAAGTATCTGGCCAAAAATACGCAAATTTTGGGCATCAGCGTCGATGATGTGGATTCTCACGCCGACTTCTGTGACTCAGAAGGGCTGAAGTTTCCGCTCTTGGCCGATGTCGATGGCGCAGTCAGCAAAGCCTATGGCTCCTGGCTAGGCTATAGCGCTCTCAGGCATACCTATATTGTCAATCCGCTCGGCAAGCTGGCGGCTATTTTCTTGGGCGTGAGTCCAAATGTGCATAGCAAAGAAGTGTTAGCTAAATTAGACGAACTGCAAGCGACATCGTAGAAGCAGGCGCAGTTGAGCAGGGGCGAGCGGCATGAGGAAATTTTGGTGGATGGCGGCTCTGGTTGCGGCGGCAGTCTTGCTCTGGCAGATTGGGCCGTCTCTGCTTCAGCGCCCAACCGCATTAGCGCCCCAGCTGGCCGACCAGCTGGCCGACCAGCCTGCTCAAGCAGTTGAATTACCTAGAGCCATTCCCGAACGGCTGCTGGCCGATTTGAAGGCGCTCAGCTTCCAGCGCTATGAGGAGACCGACCGGGCGCAGGCGCGTCTCTATATTCAGCAGCGCTTGGAAGTGGCGGGCTGGGATGTCCGGCAGCAGCCATTTACAGGCGGCATTAATTTAATCGCCGAGCGATCGGGCAGCGATCCGAGCCTCAAGGCGATTTTGCTAGGAGCCCACTATGACACGGTGGAAGGCTCACCTGGCGCAGATGACAACGCTACGGCAGTTGCCACTGTTCTAGAAGCTGCCCGATTGCTGAAGCAGCTGACACCTCGCCCCCTCCAGCTGGTGCTATTTGACCTAGAGGAGCGCGGACTGCTGGGCAGCAAGCCTTTTGTGGCGCAATTGCCGCCTGAGAGTCTGCAAGCCGCCGTGATTTTAGATATGTTGGGCTACCGCTGTGATCAGCCGGGATGCCAGAGCTATCCTGAGCTGCTGCCGATCCAGCCGCCCACTGACCGAGGGGATTTTT
Organism: Synechococcales cyanobacterium PMM_0073; assembly: GCA_949127695.1. Lineage (GTDB taxonomy): Bacteria > Cyanobacteriota > Cyanobacteriia > Elainellales > Elainellaceae > Elainella. Next base: position 5,605 of record CASBQH010000397.1, on the reverse strand, counting down.
TGGCGGTGATTGGCGATCAGGCACATGCCGAGCTGTTGCAGTACTTTACGCCCCAAGCGCAAGGCCAGTCAGGCTTGCCGCCCACGCTAACGCTAGCCATTCCCACATTGGGCGGACTGGCTCCTGATCTAGTCCGCAGCGACCATGCGCCGTTCTGGAAACGCGGCATCGGCGCAGTGCTGGTGAGCGACACGGCCAACTTTCGCAATCCGCACTACCACCAGCCCAGCGATACCCTCGAAACCCTCGACCCAGATTTCTTGATTGGCTCAGCCCAAACTGTAATCAATGCTGTTGCCCAGATGCTTCAGAACTAGCGCGGTCGTCCAGTACAATCAAGGGCAAGACCATGTTCCGCAGAGTGACCAGCTAGCTCAGACTGTCCATCAGCCGCTCTATCTGCCCAGGCAACTTCTGCCCATGCAACTATGGTTAATTCTTCTGCGGTTAATTCTTCTGCGGCTAGTTCCGCTGCAACTAATTCCGCTGCAACTTCTGCCAACGCCGAGCTGTTAAAGCGCCCTGAAGCCGTTATTTTTATTCTGCTGGCAGCGCTGTTTGTACTCTGGGATACCTACCTAGATCTGCTGGATGAGGCAGGTTCAACTACGCTCTCGACTCGCCAGCTGGCTCAGCGGCTGGGCACAACTGCCAAAATTCTGCGCCTGCGAAAGCGACAGCCCAACTTTAGCGACTGGACGCGCAGCCTTGACCCCGATGGGATTGCCTGGATTTACAGCACGGGCGGACTCTACGCGCCAAAAATGTGACGGGTAAACTTGAGGCAACCCCGCAATTTTTGCTTCGGACTCTATCTTGCGATAGTGGTAGCTTGACTCCAAAGTTGCCCATAGTGAGGAGGCGAAGAATCAGGGGTTACTTTAGGGGGTGAGTGGTTACTATGTCGAGATCCTCAGAGTCGGGAGAGCCCGATCGGCTGCGCGAGGTGGAGCAGCATCCTAACAGCCGTCCGCTGCTCTATTTATTCAATCGATTCGTTGTGATTACGGCAATTGCTTCACTGCTAGGGCTGCTGCTGGCGTCAGTTACTCAGGCTTTTGGCGTTAGTTCAGAGGCTGGGTTTCGCAGTTTGGCTGCCGCCCTCTTGCCGCCAATTTTTTTGACCTATCGCAGCTTCTTTTCACGTTCTGTGCGTCCAGTCAGCCGCAGTCTGGAGCAAAATCTGTTTCTGGTGGCAATGCTCTGGATCGTGATGCTGCTAGTCTTGCTAAATCTAGTGGCGCTACGGTTTGACTATCGCCTGCCTTTGGGTGAGTTTGTCACCTCGCTGACGCTGGGCGGATTGTTTTATTTCAACCATCATCTGTCTTCGCGTTCGGTGGTCTCCTGCGCCTATGGCATCTTGTCGGGGCTGGTGCTCTATCTGCTAATTTTTGGGTCGCCGGGTCGGTAATCTGCTCATAGATCTAGTATTTTTTTAGACAGCGAACCCGCGAAAATTTTGGATTGAGAGTGCTAAACTAAGGGCTGCTTTTCGACCCTCACAGTCTCTTCATGACGCAATTAAAATTGAGGCCAAAATTGAGGCCAAAGTCTTTTGCCCGCGCCGCTCAGTCTGCAAAGCGCTCTTGGCGAATGCTGCTCACGCCTCAAAACGGCATCGCGCTAAGCCTGCTCACCCTCTGCGGCCTGACGGCTGTCTGGCTGCTCACCCAGAGCGGCCTAGATTTCAGCCAGCCGCATAAGCTGGTCGAATCGATCCAGGCATTGGGCTGGGTCGGTATTTTGATCTACGTTGTCTTTCTGGTGATTGCCATCGTGATTGGGCCGATTCCCAGCACGCCCGTCACCATTGCTGCCGGGGCGGTTTGGGGGCCTGTTACAGCCGGTATTTTTGGCGTGGTTGGGATTTATCTGGGCAGTTTGACCGCCTATTTTATTGGCCGGACGTTGGGGCGCTCGGTCGTGCGGGCGCTTCTGGGCAAAACGATTTATTTTTCTAGCCACCGGGGCGAAGTCTATCTGGGCTGGCTGGTGTTTGTGACGCATTCAATGCCCTTTTTACCCTATGACTTGGTCAGCTACGGGGCAGGAATTTCGGGCATGTCGTTTCTGATCTATGCCTTTGCCTGCCTGATGGGCGTGATTCCCTGCATCTTTTTTCTCACCTGCATGGGAGCGGCCATGACGGGCGGCATGGGGCTGGGCATTGGCGCGGTATTGCTGTTTGGGCTGCTGCTGGTGCTGCTGCCGATTGGCGTCAAGCGCTATAACTGGTGGGGGCTGCGGGACGTGGTGCGGGTTGAGTAGATGTTGAGTGGGTCAAGTCTTACTCAGCCTGATTGCCCGCCTCTAGACTGCTGGTAAAGCGGAGCAGCTTCACTGCATCTAGATAGACTTTCTCGGTGGGGTAATGCTGCAAGACTTCGAGCAGGGTAATCTGCCGATCTTCTGCCGCCTTAACCAAAGCGGTTTTGAGCGCAGCCATGTTTTCAGCTTCAGAGGGATCGCGTTCAGCTGGGTCGGCGGTTTTGAGAACCGCGATGCTGGGTGAAGCGGGCGGCAGATGCATCACCTGACTGATCTGGCTCAGCAGCTCTGCGCCAGAGTCAGAGTCGAGCATCCCGGCCATGAAGGTCTGATTGGCTGCGAGATTCATCATCAAAACATCGCGCAGCAGGCTGGGATCGAGATTGGCTAAGCCGAGATAAAACTTGAGCGCACCCGGAGCCTGACTGGTTTCGACCAACGTTTGCAAATCGGCGACGGCCACTCCAGCGCTCAGCGGCCCATAGGTGATCACCAGCTGCTCGGCGGCTTGGGCGGGTGCAGCCTGAACCAGCAGACTGGCCGCAGCGAGCAGCAGGCAGGAGGTGAGGCTGGGAAATCGAGCTGGTGTTGACCGGGGAAACATTGACCGGGGAAACATTGCCATATGTAAATGCGTTGAGTAAAGTCACGGTACAGCATATCTGATCGGCTGAGGCATCTGTCAGAAATTGGCAGTTTATTGCGATTTGTCTCCGCATTGCTGAGACTATTTCAGTTCCGTCTAATTCCGGCTATCCTGAGGTTCGCTTCGGTTATATCGGTTCCACCCAACTTCCAAACCTGAATAGATCTGTAGTAGACTGCTGCAAACAGCAGCTCAGCGTCTGGCCTTCAAATTTTGCAACCATTGCCTCCATCACTGCAACCGTTGCCCGTGGCAACAGGATAAAAGCGCTCTATGCGGCTTAGCCAAGAACTCACCAAACCAATTGATCCGCCGGTTCTCAATCCGATTCATCCTCAGCCTCGCAGCAGAGGCAATCTGCTGGTGCGGGCGGCATTGCTGCTGGGCGGTTTGGCCGTTGCAGGCGGAATTATGGGCGCAAACTGGGGCGCAGCCTATGTGCAAACCGAGCTGATTCCGCAGCTGTCGCAGGAGCTAACCCGGATTCTCAAGCGGCCAATTCAGCTGGGCGCAATTGAGCAGGTCTCTTGGTCGGGGCTGCGGGTGGGGCGTTCGGTGATTCCGGCAACGCCCACTGATGCCGATGAGCTGAGCGTTGAGGCCATTGACGTGCGGTTTAACCCGGTGCAGGCGTTTCGGCAGCGGCAGGTGAAGCTGACGATTACGCTGGTGCAGCCTACGGGCTATTTTGACCAGACGCCAGACGGTGAGTGGGTCAATCTCGACCTGAAATTTGATGATGACGAGCAGATTGAGGTTGAGCAGATTCAGCTGCAAGATGCGACCATCACGCTAGCTCCCCAGCCCGTAATCGTTGATCACGACCCGCTTGATCCGGGCGAAGTCTGGGATACCTCGACCCATCCCCACCAGATGACGCTGCGCCATGTGAATGGCTCATTCAGCCTGCAAGATCAGGGCAAGCGGCTGCTGCTGGATCTGGCGGCTCAGCCGGTGGAACTGGGCAAAACGCAGGGCAAGCTGCAAGGCAAAATCCAGCTTAAGGCAGATGCTCACTTCAAGGCCAAGCAGTTTCAGATTGCCCTACGGACTCAGGCGCTTCAGCTCAACAGCCTCTCTAATTTTGTGCCCACTGACTTTAAGCTGCTGGGCGGCCAATTAGACGCCAATATCAACGCTAATATTCAGCCTGATCGTCTGGTTCAGCTCAGTGGTACTGCCAAGCTGCGCGACCTCTCTGCTCGTGCCAAAGGCGAACCCAATTTGTTTAGCGGCGTGAGTGCCAACGTCCGGCTGCAAGATCAGGATATTCGGCTGAGCCAAGGCAACATTAACTTCGGGCTAATTCCGTTTGGCTTAGCTGGCACCATCAATCTGGAGCGCGGCTTTGACCTGAAGGCCAGCGTTGCGCCGCTGGAAGCTGCCCCTTTCATGAAAACGCTGAAGCTAAAGGCACCCTTTCCTGTCGAAGGCTCGCTGGAGGCTCCTGACCTCAAGCTAACCGGCTCGTTTGAGCATCCCACGCTTTGGGGCAGCGCTCACATGGTCAAGCCAATCAAGTTTGATCAACTGACGATGGCTTCGGTAGTGGGCAGCTTTAAGCTTGATCTGGGCAAGCACTACCTCCATCTAGAGCGAATTTTGGCCAAGCCGGTGATTGGCGGCAGCATTGACACCAGCGGCGTCCTCTGGCTGGAGCATGACGATGCCAAAATTCAGGTCGAGGCCAAGCTGCCTGCCGATGGGATAGCTCAGCTCTACGCGCTAGAGCTGCCCGACCAAACGCTGGGACAGCTCAACGCGCAGGCGCAGGTCACAGTTGATAATAACGACGCCACGGTGGCGGCAGACTGGCAGCTGGGGCAGGGGCGATATCCGGCGCAGGGTAAAGTCAGCTTCGCGCATGACGTTTTGCAGCTGCGCGACATGCAGGCCAAGATTGCCGACGGCAGCATTACGGCCTCAGCCGAACTTAACCCAGCAGGCTGGCAGGCAGAGCTAAACGGCGCGCAAATTCCGCTGAGTCAGCTTTCGCCGCAGCTGCCCGGTAAACTGCAAGCGCAGCTTCAGGCCAAGGGCAAGGACTTCAGCATAGACAGTCTGCAAGCGCAAGGTACGGCGCAGGTTTTGCTTGATCAAGGCCGTGCTGAGGCCGATTTGACTGCGGCGCAGGGACGCTGGCAGGCCGACATCACAGGCTCAGCGCCCCTGCAAGCTCTCGCCCAGCTGCCGGGACAGCTCGCCGGGGATGTGAAGCTGCGGGGGCGGCTAGATGCGCTAAATCTGGCGCAAACGCAGGCCGAAGGCAGGATGGCGCTGGCTGATACGGGCATTTTGCCGCAGCCGATGACGGCAGATTTTGCCTGGACGGGCGAGAAGCTGCACTTAAAACAGGCCATAACCGAGCATATTGCCCTGGATGGCTGGATTACTCCCAACTTTGCCGCATCGCTGCTAGATTCCGCGCTCGATCTGAATCTGAATATTCAGGACTACAATCTGGCGCAGCTGCCGCTGCCCGTGGCGCTACGGGGGTTGGTGAACCTGAAGGGGAAGGTCTTGGGAACAGCTGCCGCACCGCAGATTAACAGCGAGGTGAAGATTGCTGGGCTGGCGGTGCAAGACTTTAGCTTTGAGCCACTGCAAGGGCAGCTCCAGAGCCAGCCTGATCGCCAAATTGGCCTGGATTTAAGGGGTAAACAAGACCGCATTGCCCTGACGCTAGAT
>CASBQH010000396.1 GCA_949127695.1 Synechococcales cyanobacterium PMM_0073 | reverse complement strand
GGTCGTCGTAGAGCCGCACGGTCACGTCGGTTTCGTCGCTTTTGATCACGACGTTGCGATCGTCGGTGAGTTCAAACTCGAAATAGTCGTTGTAGTCGCTGTAATAGCCCAGGCCAATGCCGTAGTAGCTGTAGCTGCCAACGCTGCCTGAAATATCTAGATCAGAGCGCAACTTGCCGACGAACTGCGCGTTATTGAAAGAGCCGTTTGAGTCTGAAGAGCGGTCAGAGTCAGAAAAGCTATAAAAGCCGAAACCAAAGCCAGACATGCCAGGGATTCCAAATGAAGAGAAGGAAGCGAGTCCTAAAAATCAGCGCTCCTCTGATCTTAGTCGATCGGCTTGGCGCAAAGTTCCGGCTGGGGCGACGCATTTGTAGCAGAGCCAGCTCTACGGGTTTGCAGCAATATGATAAAATTCTTCCTGAAAATCTAAAAACACACTCCCCTGAATCGATGAAACAACTGAAACGTTGGCAGAACCAGTTACAAAAAGTGACGGTCGCCCTATTGGTAGCCCTGCTAATTGTGGTTTCGCCGCTGTGGAGCGAAGCAGCGCAGGCCGAGGATCTCGGCATTGTAACTGCGGCTCAGGAGTTTGCGAAGACCGTAACGGACGCCCGCTCGGTGTTTGGCGACCTGTCAACAGAAGCTGACGAGCTGCTGGCCGGATTTGACGATATTAAGGGACTGCTTGAAGGACTGCCCGATCAGGTCGCTGAAGTGGGCGCAGCCCCCGATCTGACCAGCAAAATGGCGCTGCAAAGTGAGCTGACCACTAAGCAGCAAGCGCTCAAGACTTTTACCCAGACCTTTAGCGACTGGATTGCTAAGGCTGAAGTCGCGGACAAGCAGTATGAGAAAACAGTCGATCTGGCTGAAGATACCTTCAAAACCGCGCTCAAAGCAGCTGAGACTGACCTGAAAACCCAGACTCACGGCTCAGTTTCTACCCTGAAGCAGAGCTTTAAGCAGACCTCAAAGCTGATCAGCGGTCTGGCCGATAGCACCACCAAAGCGGCTAGCGGTAAGGGCGTCTTTGTTCCGGCTCAGTATGATGCTCAAATGGCCACGCTGACTCAGGCGCTTGAAGAGATTAAGTCGGCAATTGCGGCGCTGAAGTAGGCAGAAGCGCGCCTGACAAATTTGTGAGAGCGCCAGTATGAGAGCGCCAGTGGCTGCGGCGGCTGACTTTTTTCTGGCGTAGCTAGCGCAGCCGCAGCGGACAAGAAACCTGCCCAACTGAGCGCAGCACTACCTCAAGCAGTCCAGGAAACAGCGCGTCCAGATCAGACTGCCGCAGCGAGTTCAAATGCTGTGTGCCTTCTTTGCGACAAAATAACACGCCCGCCTCGCGCAGCACGCGCAGATGATGAGACATCGTGGATTTGGGCACTTCGCAGTCGAGCGCCGCACAGGACAGCTCGCCCTGCTCCGAGAGAGATTTGACGATCTCTAGCCGCACCGGATCGCCAAGCGCATACAGAACGCCTGCTAGCGAAATATCTTTTTGATCAGGATGAAAAACCAGTCTCATAAACCCAGTTTATCGAATTAGAAAACCTGGCGTCACCGCTAGGCAACTCTATATGCTTGCCTTTGCTTTAGCTTGCTTTAGTTTGCTTTAGACAGTTGCATTATGGCACAAATTAGACTATATTTTAATTGTTCGAGATTCTCGAAATATAAAACAATCATAGGAGGCGGCGATGTCATCCGTATCTTCCGTAACCGATGAGTCTTTTGAGCAAGATGTGCTGAAGAGTCAGGTACCTGTTCTGGTCGATTTTTGGGCTCCTTGGTGTGGGCCATGCCGCATGGTCGCGCCCATTGTCGAAGAAGTGGCAGGGCAGTTTGGGGAGCAGATTAAGGTGTTTAAGCTCGACACCGATCAAAATCCTGGCGTGGCTAGCAAATATGGAATTCGCAGCATTCCCACGCTGATGATTTTCAAAGATGGCCAGAAGGTGGATATGGTGGTGGGAGCTGTTCCCAAATCCACAATTGCCTCGACGCTGGAAAAGCACCTCTAACCCCAGGCTAGGTTTGACTGTCCGGGGCTAGATAGACAAACATTCTCATCAGTTTTTCTGTCAATGCTCCGTTCGGTTTTGCATGTTTTTAAGCTTCTCTCAAAGCTTTCCCCAAGCCTTCTCTAAAAGCTCCATGTGGCAAGTCAGGATTGACTTGCCACAGCGCTTCCGGCAGCATGTGCCGCTGACGCTATTTGAGCCAGCGATGTTTTACGGTGGCGGAGCCGAAGGCTATACCAACTCCCTTAGCCTGCAAGAGCAGCCGGTTGCTAGCCATTAGCGAACCGCGAGTGAGGCCAGAGCTTGCAGGCTTTCTACCGTCAGATCGGCTTTGGCCTCGGCGACTGGGGTTGCGCCCGTCCCGGCTTGGTTTTGACGCCGGTTGACCCAGACGGTTGATAATCCGAGCGAGCTGGCGGGCTGAATGTCATGGTGAATGCTCTGAGCCACATGCAGAATTTGCGCTGGCGGTACACCCACCCGCTGCATCATTGTCTCAAAGTTTTTGAGCGCAGGCTTGTAGCTGCCGATTTGCTCAGCCGTAATTACCTGATCAAACTTGACCTGAAGCCGCTTGGCGCTACCCGCAAATAATTCATCGTCAATATTAGAGAGAATCACCAGCTGGTATTTTTGCTGAAGCTGCTGCAATGCGGCCACCGTATCGGCAAACGGCAGCCAATTCTGCACTGAATCTGGCAAGGCGGCGGCTTCAGCAGGCGTTGGGGCAAAATTTAACCGCTCGCCAAACTGCTGTACAACTGCCGCCAAAATCTGGCGATAGGGGCGATATTCACCCACTTCCAGCGCAGACTCAATTTCGGCATACTGCGCCAAAATTTGCTCATCTGCTAGCTGCACCTGATGAGCCGAGAGCAGCGGGCGCAGCGCGTTTAAAATACCGCTTTCCCAGTCAATTAGCGTCCCATAGCAGTCAAAAGTCAGAACTTTATAGCGTTCAAAATCTAGCATTAAACTATTCTCAACTAAACTACTTCTGCCTGTCGCAGCTGTTCAACCAGCATTTCACCATCGGTATTATGCGACTTAGCGACCTGTTCGGCCAGCGTTGCGTCGCCTGAGATAATGGCATTTACCAAATGCTGGTGCTCAGCCACAATTTGATCGAGATCTGAGTAAAGGGCGTTGCAGGAAATAATGTAAAGCCGAATCTGCTGTTCGACCACTTTGTACTGAGCCTGCAAGCGACGATGTCCAGCAGCTTGGACAATCACTTGATGCAGCGCAAAGTCAGCTTCGGCCACCTCGCGCCAGTTCTGCTGACTGGCCGCATTTGCCAGCTGGCTTAGAGCTGCCTGCAATCTCTGGCTGCGCTCTGGCGTGATCTGGTCACAGGCCAGCCGCGCCGCCAGCGTCTCTAACGCCTGACGCAGCGTGTAAAGCTCCCAGGCGTCCTGGGCACTAAGGCTACAGACCGCACAGCCGCGATAGGGATACTGGACGGCCAAGCCTTCGTGGGTGAGCTGCTGTAAGGCCGAGCGAATTGTGCCCCGACTCAGGCCAAACTGAGCCGAAAGATCAACTTCTAGCAGCCGCGTTCCGGGCGCAAAGCTGCCGCTGAGGATCTGCTCGCGCAGCAAGTCAGCCGCCTGCATGTCAAGGCTGCGTGGCGTAATGGTCAGGGTGCTCTGCTGATTAACTTTTTTCATCAGTCTTGATACCCCGGTTCGGTACGATCAAGCAGTCGAGTCAGCGCCTGCCACTGGAGCGCCCCCAAATTTTCATCTTCCTGCTGTCTAGCTGACTTTTCGCAAACTTCAGGCGCAAGTTCAATCAGCTTGCTGTGAGCAGACTGCGCCCGAATCTGCACCTCGCAGGCTTTTTCCATGTAGTAGGCGCGATGGAAGGCGGCGGCTAGATTGCGTCCCACGCTCAGCAGGCCATGATTTCGCATGAGCATGATAGGCTTGTCTGCCAAATGTTCAACCAAGCGTTCCTGCTCATCTAGATCCAGCGATACGCCCTCATAGTCGTGATAGGCCACCCGGTTATAGAATTGCAGACCAATTTGGCAGAGCGGCAGCAGGCCGCATTCCAGCGCCGAAACGGCCATGACATAGGGCGAATGGGTATGCAGCACGCAGCCGACATCAGGCCGAGCGGGATAAATAGCGCTGTGGATCACGAAGCCAGCCGGATTAATCGGCGATGCGGTCGGCTCGACTATTTCGCCCTGCAAATTTAGCTTGACCAGACTAGAGGCCGTGATTTCTTCAAACAGCAGGCCGTAAGGATTGATCAAAAAATGCTGGGCTGCGGGCAGCTTCACCGAAATATGCGTTTCGATTAAATCGGCCATTTTAAACCGGGCAATCAGCCGATAGGCAGCGGCCAGATCTCGCCGTAGCGCTGCTTCATCTGACTGGGCAAGCTGCGGCAAATTTGACGAGGCTAGTTCAACTGGCGGCATCGACTTTCTTTAGGAGTGACAATGCATAATGTAAACAGTTTTTTGCTGATTGTCAACAATCTCTAGATTTGCATCAGCCAGAGATTCGCTATTGGGGTTGGGGAACGCAAGATGCGGCCAGTGAGGATGTCGAGCTGCCCAGCTTGTAGCGTTTGTATCACAGTTGGCTTCACAGCCAGCGCAATCTAGCGGTTAATCACAACAGACCCCTGTACGGTGCCCAAGCTGTGCCGAGGGAGGCAGCTGACCTCACCATTTGGAGAAAAAGCCCAATGCAGACCGTAGATAATCCGCAAAACCGCGACCAAAGCCTTCAGATTGAAGATGACCGGACTGGCCTTGGCATTGAGACATTGCGCCGAGCCATGGCCGACAACCTGCAATATATTCAAGGCCGCTTTCAGCTCGGTGCGACTGCCAACGACCTCTATATGGCGCTAGCCTACACGGCGCGCGACCGGCTGCTGGGGCGCTGGCTGGCCACGCAGCAAACCTATCTGAAGCCCGAAACCCGCATCGTTTGCTATCTCTCGGCTGAATATTTGGTCGGGCCGCATCTGGGCAATAACCTGATTAACCTCGGCATCTACGACATCATTCAGCAGGCTGTGGAAGAATCGGGCTTGAATTTGGCAGAGCTGCTAGAGCAAGAAGAAGAGCCGGGGCTGGGCAATGGCGGACTGGGGCGCTTGGCCGCTTGCTACATGGATTCGCTCTCCAGCCTAGAAGTGCCTGCAATTGGCTATGGCATCCGCTACGAGTACGGCATTTTTGACCAAGAGATCCGCGACGGCTGGCAGGTGGAAATCACCGACAAATGGCTGCGCTACGGCAACCCCTGGGAAATCGCTCGCAGCGAGAACGCAATGAAAGTCAAGTTTGGCGGCTATACCGAAGCCTACACCGACATGCATGGCCTCTATCAGGTGCGCTGGGTGCCGCATATTGTGGTGCTGGGTATTCCTTACGATACGCCAATCACGGGCTACAAGGTGAATACGGTGAATACAATGCGGCTCTGGAAAGCCGAAGCGCCCGATTCGTTTGACTTCCGGGCGTTTAATCAGGGCGACTACTATGGCGCGGTGTCCAGCAAAGTTACCTCCGAAAATATTACCAAAGTCCTCTACCCGAACGACGAGCAGATTCAGGGCAAAGAGCTGCGGCTGCAACAGCAGTATTTCTTTGTCTCTTGCTCGCTGCAAGATGTGATTCGGGTGCATCTGAAGGCGGGCAATAGCCTGGATACGCTGCACGAGAAGTTTGCGATTCAGATGAACGACACGCATCCTACCATCTCAGTAGCCGAACTGATGCGGCTCTTGCTGGATGAGCATGGTTTGGTCTGGGATAAAGCCTGGGAGATTACTCAGAAAACGCTCAGCTACACCAACCATACGCTGCTGCCAGAAGCGCTGGAGAAATGGTCGATTGAGCTGTTTGGCTCGCTGCTACCGCGCCATTTGGAAATTGTTTACGAAATCAACAGTCGGTTCCTCAACCAGCTGCGGATCAAGTTTCCGGGTGACTTAGAGCGGATGGCGCGGATGTCGATCATTGATGAGAACGGCGAACGCTATGTGCGGATGGCCTATTTGGCCTGCGTCGGTTCACATGCAATCAACGGCGTAGCGCAGCTGCATAGCGATCTGCTTAAAGAAACGACGCTGCATGACTTCTACGAGCTGTATCCCGAAAAGTTCAAAAACATTACCAACGGCGTTACTCCGCGTCGCTGGATGGTGCTGAACAACGCGCGGCTGGCCAAGCTGATCACCAGCAAGATTGGCGAAGGCTGGATCATGCATCTCGATCAGCTGCGTCAGCTTGAAGATTTCATCGAAGATCCGGGTTTCCGGCATGAGTGGCGCAACATTAAGCGGGCAGTTAAGCAAGATCTGGCCGCGAATATCCTAAAGCGCACTGGGATTACGATCAATCCAGATACCCTATTTGATATTCAATCGAAGCGGATTCATGAATATAAGCGGCAGCATCTGAACGTGCTGCATATCGTCACGCTCTACAACCGGATCAAGCAAAACCCAGATATTGATCTTCAGGCGCGTACCTTCCTGTTTGGCGGCAAGGCAGCTCCGGGCTACTACATGGCGAAGCTGATCATTAAGCTGATTAACTCAGTCGGCGAAGTGGTGAATAGCGATCCGGACGTGCGTGACCGTTTGAAGGTGGCTTTCATGCCCGATTACAACGTGACAAACAGCCAGATGGTTTACCCGGCGGCTGATCTGTCCGAGCAGATTTCGACGGCGGGATTGGAAGCATCCGGCACGGGCAACATGAAGTTCTCGATGAACGGGGCGCTGACGATTGGCACACTCGATGGTGCGAATATCGAAATCCGCCAGGAAGCTGGGGCAGAAAACTTTTTCTTGTTTGGCCTCACGGCTGATGAAGTGCTAAAGGTGAAGGCAGAGGGCTATAATCCGGCGAGTTACTACGAGTCGAACGCGGAGCTGAAGGGCGTGATTGATCTGATCAACAGCGGGCATTTCTCGCGCGGCGATACCGAGCTGTTTAAGCCCTTGACCGACAAGCTGATGTACCAAGATCCGTTTTTGCTGTTTGCCGACTACCAGGCTTACATTGACTGCCAGGATCAAGTCAGCGCCGCTTACCGGGATCAGGAGCACTGGACGCGGATGTCGATTCTCAACTCGGCGCGGATGGGCAAGTTCTCCTCCGACCGCTCGATCCGCGACTACTGTGGCGATATCTGGGCGGCTGAACCTGTGACGGTGGAAGTGGAGGCATACAGTCAAGCGAACGCAATGCTGAAGATTGAGCGATAGGAATCGGACGCTGTTGGGGGAGTAGCTGCTGCTTTCCCAATAGCGTCAGGATCTTTTCTCTGGCTAGTAGTGCCCTTAACCAAAATGATCGCGTCTCTCAGTGCAGGTCTGGGTTTGGGCAAAAGATGGGCAGGCAAGCTGGCGGCGCGTTTGTTCCCTGCTCTCGTGGTTGTAGGGACTATGTTATGCATCTGTTTCATTTGGAATAATTGCAAGTAGATCGGTCACTCCTATGTTCATTCCCGCTTGAGAAAACAATGTTGTGACTTGACCTCGGTGATGAGTTTGATGATTAAAAAAGTGCATCAACAAACTATAGAAATTCTTGGTTGAACCGACATTTTTCATGTTTTTGTAGTGCAACTCGCAATCCAGATCGGCTTCTGTAATTGTACTGACCCACTCAGCGATAATACCATCAAGGTTTTTGCGGTGGTCATAAAGTAACGTGAACTCAGGGAACAGAATTTGGTCTAGTGATTCTGGACTTTGCATTGATAGTTGCTGCAATATTTTATAGTTTGCAGGATGACTGGCAAAGCGTTTGAGCCAAATTGTGTCTCCAACAGCGATGTGATTTAGAGTGCTCGAAATTGAGCCAAAAAATGCTCCTCTGTCAGCAACAAGTTCCATTGTCGGCAACTGAAAAGCAGCCTTGTATAACTTTTCATTCATGCACTGATTATATGAAGCCATGAGACCAATATGGCTGACTCGATTCAACTTTTCCTCCAAGAAGCATAACTATTATGTAGACGGACAACGTCCGCATATCTACCCTCTATGGGTGATATAGACAGACAGCGTCCAATTATATCCCTGCTGGAGCAGTTTAGGCAGATAACTGTCCGCATATCTACTCAAATTAGGTGATTAGGCGGACAGTTATCCGTATATTAGCCT